>CAYTLS010000161.1:0-5666 GCA_964438745.1 uncultured bacterium | reverse complement strand
CATAAATAAGCGTGTCAATCGTCGCCAACTGGTTTGGCAAAAGACGGTAAGTGGGATTTATAAACAATGTATCGGATTGATAGTGCGGATCTATTTGCTTGAGATGCAAACTGGCAAATAAATAACCATTCCGGGTTAGCATTGTGAGTAATTGCCGGTTGAATTGGTTGTAACTTTGTTTATCAAAAGGCTGAGAACGATAGTGATCTATAAGCCTGTCAATGTGAATGTCATCGGATATTGAATTCGTCCGGATAGTAATATTTCCAAAATATTGCTCAGCAGAAAGGCTTGACAATATTAAAGTCAGAAATAGAGTGGCGGTGATTATCGTTCTGAATCCTTTCATTTTAGAATATTGCCCTTATTTCAACACTTCCCTGATGGTATATGCCCAGGTGTGGTTCACGCCGGCTTTCGTAATTCCCGCGTACCCTTAGATTTTTTCCGATTTTATATTCGGTCAAAGCGCCGATTCCAAAAGTGCTGCCAACCTGATTGCCGTCGCACATTTCCCAGGGGATTGTACGGATATCGGAGGAAACCGTGACCTCATTATATTCTGTGAAAATTTTCCAGCGACCTCTTCTCAGAATTTTTATTTCATAGGACAATTCAAGTCCGGTCAGAAAGGCTTCTATTTTTTGGGTTTCATCATCTTGTCTGTCTTTGCTTAAGGTTAATTGGACTGTTAGCAGATGGTTACGATTAAAATTATAGGTGATATTATTATTCGCCTGAACCGATAGAATATCCCTGTTACGCAAGATATTAAAAAAAGAGATTCGTCGTGTCTCTTTGACGGCTATTTTGGATTTTAATTTCAACTCAGTAAAAAGAGGACCTCTATATTCACCGAAAATTTCCTCGATCTCGCTGTTTTCAGCACCGCGTACATCCAGTTGGCTTTTTTGCAAGGTGGTTCGGTAATGCAATTTAATATTAATTCTGCGTCGCGGTATTCGATAATTTAAATCACCGGATATAAGCCGGTAAAAAAAAGCCTGGGCTGTATCTGTGGGTGATGAATGCCAGGACCATTGACTGAGAACATTGTTTTGGCTGTTGAGTTCCTGCTTTAAACGTATTTGGGAAATGAATGAAAACCGCTTTAGAATTGGATTCTTTAGCCGGTAACCATTAAAGCGCAAGCGCAGGTCATTTTCAATATTGGTTACCGGGGTTTTTATCGCACTTGGAATAATCCTTAATAAGTAGGCCCCTTGGGTATGGGGAATATATTCCGCATAGGTGGAGTCATAGCGATACTGTCCTTTGCCTTCACCAACATAATAATAGAGTTTTTCTTTTTTTACACTTTGTTCTTTTTCCACTTTCATATTTGTTTCCCATGAAAGGGGGAAAGTGCGTGGGGATTGGCGCAATTCTACTGACATGATGGAAAAATTGACATCCGGAATATTCAGTGTTTTGGCATACTCTTTTTTACGGTTGGCAAAGGTCAATTTGGATGAGAGTGTTTTCCAGTCATTAATAATGGCAGAGAGTTTTAAATTTTCAGCTGTTGATTGATCGATCCAGCCAGTGGAATCATGAATATCATCATGGCGATAATTTTTCTCAATCTGCCATTTTAAGCTATTGCTTTTGATTGATTCAATACCGTAGGCCTGTTCGAGAAATTGGAAATTCTGAAAATGGCTATGCTCATTATCTTTTTTTTCATAATAAACAGAGGAATAGGGTGCAATATCGAAAAAATTGAATCTGACACTGGCCTTGCGACGCAACCATTCCCGGTTTTCACGGGATATAATCTTTTCTTCATAAAGTTCACTGCTCTTTAATGCTTTATAATGAAACCGGCCAGAAAGTTTATAACGATTGGAAGAAAAATCATCTTTGTTAAAAGTCGCTGCCGAAACATCTATAGCAATATTATTTTTGAGATTGTATCCAAGGAGAGCTTCAAAACTTTGTGTCCCTTGTGTTGAATCAGAATCCAGATCCCATTTTCTGGCATATTCAATCACATGGTTTCTGTCAATGGGATTGAACCTGTCAGTCTCCTGGTTGTAGGCGGCATTTAACCTGATTTTCCCGGCAGCGTTTTCTGTACCGGTCCAGTTGATGTCTACATTAAAAGCGTGTCCTGTATTATCCTTGTCATCAAACGATGAAAAGGTGTTGAGATCCAGGTAGGATTGGGCTATTTCCGAGGAAATATGCAATTTTTTGGTGGCTTGAATTTCCGTGGCAATATGATAAAGGGACTGATTTTTTGGGAGTTTGATCGGTTTTGCAGGCAGATAGATTGCTTCCTGTTTCTTGTTCGCCGGAACAGTTGGATCATCTTTATCCACCCATTGAAAATAGAAACGGTTGGCCTGATAGATTTTTCGATACTTTCCGTTTTCACCGACATTATAAAAAACGGCCGAATGAGTCCCGGCATCAGGCCCCTGATAAACAAGAATTGAATCTTCCAAAATATATACACCGTTGGAATCTGCTGTGATAGTTGATTTAAAACCGGATTCAATATCATCACCAATTTGTTTTAATAGTTTTTTATCCTCAGCATTGAATTCCAATTCCATGGGATTGTTTTTATCATCGGCTTCTTTGATAAATGTTGCTGAGATATTGACACGATCATCGGCAAACTGAACCGAAGAACCGGAATACCAGATATTCTTTTGATAGACCAGGTTGGAATACTGAAAATCCACGGTGATTCGGCTATCGCTGGTAATTAATTGACGAGCTGTGAATGAAATTTCACCGGTGGAATAGTCAATGGTGTAATCATGATTTTCCCCTCTGGTCAATGGATTACCATCGATCCAGACCTTTTCGGTTCCGGCCAGCACGATAATAGCAGTCTCGCCCTCCTTGCCGGTTAACTGATAGGGTCCCTGGTTTCCTTCTTCGCCACTAAACCGGTTAGTTGTAAATTGTCCTTTTGTAACCGCGCCGCCTAGTACTATTTCGGAATTGCCGCGATTGCTTTGTCCATAGAGGCCCTGTAATTTTCGTTGATAGGAGCCATACTGTCCCCGCTCCATTGACAGATTGTAATCTCCAAAAATGACATTTTCATGATTCATTTTCAGGTTTATAAAAACCTTATCGATTTCATTTAATGTTTGCGTATTGCCTTCCGGCTGAATGGGAATATTTTGATCGGAGAGCGCGCCGGTAATGATCATATCATCAGCAATTTTCCCACTTAATTCAAGGTTAAGTCCTGACTGAATTGAGGCGCCGCCTTCGGAGGTGAGTGACAGGCCACGATAGATGGTTCCTGATTTCAAAAAATCTAATGTTGTCTCATTTACGGGAGATGCTTTGGCTTGCATTTTTTTTTGGGTATTGGGTTTGTTTTTATCGCTGTAATAATATTCCGGATATTCATACAGGGCACTATGCTCAGAAATACTCATTGGTAGATATTGATATTGAATCGCAAGAATTGCGCTGTCCGGTACAACAAGATGGGTTATACGCCCTTTAAGCGCGTCAATTTTCATACTGTCGGGGATCACCTCTCCGGCTAATACAGTGATGTCAACACTTTGGGGAATGACCCATTTTTTTGATAATTGCAGGAATGCCGTCTCAGTGTTAATCTGCAACGTATCCACCACACTATTATCCCGGTCATTACCAACCACAAAAGTGACCATTAGAAGAAATAGGGTGATGTATTTTGTTTTAGTAATTTAAGTCCTCATTGTTTTCCGGTTAGTTGGTATTATGAACTTTTTCATTGAAAAATTGTTTCTGGTGTGATCCATTATTTTTGGCTGGTAAAAATATAAATAGTGCCTGTTTGGGATAAGAGGTATAGTTGATCATTTATCTGATAAAAATCTGTGATCATCGGTTCTGGTAACATAGTTATCTCAGTCAATTGTTGATCAGTGAGTTTGAGAATTTTATTATCAATAGTCAATATATAAATAGTGTTGTCGAATTCAATGATCTTTTTTGGTATCTCGTCTGGTGTTGAAGAAAGATGAATTTGAAGCGGAGTACCATAGCGATCATAAGACAAAATTCTTCCATTTTGTTCCAGAACCAGTAATTCCTCTTCGTAATTTAGATGTATATCAATAGGCGCCGTCAGCCGGAATGCGGCACTAACATTGGAACCAATTGACAGAATATTATTACGGTCAGAATCAATCCCCACAATTTCAAAACTATTTTCCTGCAAAATAAATAATTCGCCATCCCTGGATATTTCAACAGCGATTGGATATTGCAGATCGAAAAGACGATTTTCATCAGGAAAAGTTGTAATATAATTGATGGTTCTATCAAACCGTAATAGGCGATGATTATTTTTGTCGGCTACAATAATATTGAGTCCGGCATTAATTGCTATGTCAGCAGGATAATTAAAGTTATTGTCATCCCATCCAAAACCGCCGGTTTTCTTGATAATAATTCCATCACCGGATAATTCATAAAGTTCATGGTTGTTCTTTTCAGTCAGATAGATTTTATCCAGGTGACTAACAGCGATTGCATTAAAGTGACAATTTTCTGTTTTATAATCCGGTGAAATTGTATCATGGGCGATAATATCCGCCAGCAGAAAGCCGGCCGGGCAATAAAAGAAAAAAAATATTAAAAGGAATTTGATCATAATACACTCACATTGCTTTTAATACAAATTTATAATCTTATAAAGGAATTGACAATGTGAATATTTGGATTATCTGGATTGTTCTATTTTGGCTCGGTTTTTCAGGTAACCGTAAGCGACTGGAAATAATTCTTCCAAACAATGGGGACAAACACTTTCGGTGAATTCAATATGATAGTATTTTTTCATATAGTCTTCGACACTTAGCCAGTTGCTATTATCTTCTCTGATCATATGACATTTTGTACAGACCGGGACTCTCATATCTGTAAGGATATCATAATGAGAGACAATTGTTTGCAGTTCTTCCAGCAATTTGTGGTTTTGCATTTCTATTTTATGTTTGTGAATACCTAATTCAATAGTTGTTAATAATTCGGCGTAATTTATTGGTTTCATGAGAAACCCTGAGGGTTGGGTTAATTTAATGCGTTCAAGTACATCATCGTTTACGTGAGCGGTAATATAAATGATGGGAAGGTTATGAAAGAGTCTGATTTTTTGGGCGGTTTCAATGCCATCAAACAAAGACTCCAGTTGTATATCGACTAAAACAATATCAGGCTTGATGATGTCAATCATTGAGAGGGCTTCATCGCCATTTCGATATACTTCGGGTACACTATACCCTTCAGATTCCAGATTTGCCTGCAGATCTTTGGCAATAATCAACTCATCTTCAATAATCAAAATTGTTTTTTCCCTCATATTACCCTCAACACTTACCTGGTTTTGATGACATTTTTTAATAAAAATATGGATATGACGGATGAATACAGTCATTCTTTTTTAACCAAAAATTGGTATCGCATATTTCATTTTGAATTTTTGCCATCACATGTTTTTGCATAAATTTATCCCCTGGGAGTATAATAATATATTGCTGTTTAAAATTCCCTTATACACATGTTTTTTAATATTGCCAGACAACTTAAAAAAAGTGATAATAAAAACAAAGTATTTTTTATAAAAAATTGATTTTCATCTTAAGATACTGAATTTTAATAGTTTAGTTGATAAATATGAGGAATTTTATAATTCAATATTT
>CAYTLS010000160.1:0-5676 GCA_964438745.1 uncultured bacterium | reverse complement strand
GGCTCAAATGGCTGTTCATGTCCGCATTGATGATTTCATCATAAGCCAGCAGTTGTCCCGGTCACCCGGGCGGGGTTTATGGCCATAGATCGGTGACCAGCCGTAATAGATGCCGGTCTCCTTTAATTTGGCATGAAAATAATCAAAGCGTTCATATTTTTCAGCATCCAGATCCGTGGATATTTCTTCGGGCATGCCATGATAGGTATATTTGTGAAAGCGTACAGAATTCACACCAAATTCCGACAATATTTTCACCCATTCATCCACAGTTTCAGCATCGGTGTAGGGACGACTACTACAAATATTTACGCCCCAAAATTTAATCGGCGTGCCATCCTCACAGATCAATTGGTCGTCAACATTCTGTACAAAGCCGTGACTGCCGGCTTCTGTTTCCAACCAGTCCGCCATATTGAAAACACTTTTACCGGCTTCTTGTGGCGGTTTGAATTCATACCAATCAGCCGCAAATAACATATTTACCAATATAATTAATATAAAAATATTAATTTTCATAGTTTTACCTAACTGCTTTGATTTTTAAAGCCCAATCCCGGTGGGATACTTTTCTGTTATCCGGAAAAGCAGCGATTTTGATCTTGCCAGTGTCAGAGGATATTTTGGTTTTTGGATTTGCTATCCATTCACCGCTGATGGGATCAAACCACTGCAGTTTATAGTTGGATTCAGGACTTAACCCCTTTACCAATGGCACTTCACATAAATTTTCAAAATAGAGCATGTTCAATGATTTATCCGGCGTCTGCATCATTAGCGCGCGGCCATCCAGGCCAGCTTCAGCAAATCCGGGGGATTCCTTCGGGTCCATTTTGTTCGATGCCGGCACCAACTGCTGAAATTTTTCGCCTTCCGATTCGATAAATTTCCGCAAATACCCCACCTGTTTTCCCGATGGAAATTTCAATGCTTCCCAAATAAAAGGATGCTTGCCTCGTGGTTCTCCAACGGTTTTGCCATCGTATGCGCCGGTGCCATAAATATGGCCTGCCAGGGCACCGGAAAGCACACTGCCCCATGCCTGAGTTCGGCCAAAATAATTATCGCGATCAGAGTTGTATTCCGGCCATTCATCGGTTGCATAACAGAGAGAGTTATGTTCCCAGGCCGGATAATAGGCCTCAAAATTGGCAATGGGTGTGTGATTTTCCAGGTGAAATTGCTCCTCCAATATCGGATACATACGATTGTCCCGGGGCTCATTGCCCACCGAGTGCATGGTCAGCCAGGGGACTTCATCATCCAATCCAAAAGTAATGTGAGTGGCATTGTTAATTAACACAGTTGTCGGTTGTTCATAGGGAATTTTACCATATTTTTTATGCCAGGCGATCAGGGCCTGATTATAATCCTCGGGAGGCAGCGCCGCGCCGGTCAGCCAATCCAGGTGCATGGGACTGAAAATCATATTATAGGCGCCATATCGCGCAACAATATATTGAACATACCGAACATAGGATTCCGGCCAGTCAAAATAGGCTTTCCAGGAAGGTGCCACATCCCGTCTTATGGCTTCAAAAAAGGGTACAAAACCGATCGAATTGATGTAGTCCATTTTCTTATCCAGAGATTTAAAATAGTCCGGATTTAACCGGTCAAAATTAGCTAAGGGCAATTTTTCAGTCATGGAAAAAGGACGGTTACCAGCTTCGTCATGCATTGACATTGCCACAGTATCAATGATTTTCCAGGCACCGCGAATGTGAATTCCATTTTCATCAACATAGTCACTGTGAATACCATCGTCGTCCCAGTTTGGAAATGCCGCGATCATTGCCAGTGAATTGTACCCCTGTTTTTTTCGATAATGCAGTACATTTTCAAAAGATAGATTTTCCGGCCCCGGTTCCCAGTTCGGGTCCGGTTCCTCTCCTGTCAATGGATATCGCCATGTGGATGCGGCCCACCATGTATCGCCAATAAAGAAAAAAGGTGTGCCATCAGCATATTGAAAAGCATGACCATTGGGAGTCGCAGTGATAAACCCGCGACGGTTTGGATTTGCTTCCAGTTCTTTCTCTGTCCAGGCCACCGCTTTGAATTTTCCGCTTTTATTATTCAATCCGTTATCATTGGTATTGGACCCACTTTGCCATTCCCATGTTCCCGGCTCTGTGGCTACGACACGAACTTTAAAAACATTGTCACCATCCCAGAAGCCATAAACTCTCTTATCAAAACCCGGACCTTTGAGGTCAACCCAACATTCTACATCTGTATACGGGTTATCATATTGATTTTGTGCAATCAGTTGTATTTCATGAATGTCATAAACATGAGTTTGTTGTTTACTACATCCCATATGAAGTAAAATCATAAAAATAAAAACTAAAATTTTTAAATAGTCATTCATTTTTCAAATCCTCTTAAATTTTTGTAATTGATTAATTTTATATTGCGTTGCTTAATGACTTTTTTAACCTCCGGACTTGTAAAAATCCCGGTTACTTCGGCGCGCTTTTTTGCCACCTCATTACTGCCGACATGACCGATGGCTTGCATTTCCGCCACATCAGCTCCGGGATGTTCCACGAAGAGATATTTCCCCGGTTGTAATTTTTTCAGCGTTGCGATAAATTTTGCTTCAGCATCCAAAGTCTGATCTACATCATTGGACTTTCCATAATTGCCAAAAGATTCTACCCCATAATCAGCCGGATCAATATCCAGATCATAATCTTGAGCGATTCGTTTTACCAGGTCATACATGTCCTGGCTGACACTTGGAGAGTTGATACCCATATGAGCAGAAACATGTGAAATCTGCGGTATGTGCTTCATTGCCATTTCGATCTGTGCCCGTAGTTCTGCTTCTACTTCTGCCATATCCGGATTGGCATTCCAAAAAGCCTGAGCCTCTTCATTAACCCAATCTTTTTGTCGTGGATAAAAGTAGCCATTGGAATCGGTGAGCGATGGCGCGCAGGTCAGCGGCCCCCATTTGTAATCCCCCCATTCGCTGGTCAGTGTCAGGTGAACGCCCACATCATAATCCGGACGTTTTTGCAGCAATTTAGCCGCTTCCATAAACCAGGGGCAGGGCACCATGACTTCCACTGATTGCGCGATTCCTTCATCAAAGGATTTAATACAGCCAATATTAGCTGCATGGCTGGAGCCGATATCATCAGCGCGAATGATCAGATAGATGTCTTCGTCGTCAGCGAATAACGTGACACCGATGAAAAAGATAACGATTACAATTTTTGCCAAAAATTTCATGTCTCCCTCACAATTTTCTTTTCTTTGTAGAACGAGCATCCCTGCTCGTTTAATATCAGACAATCGAAGCTCTGCTTTGACTATTAAAAGACCAAGTCGTACATTGCCCGGATTTACAAATGGTCCTTCTACAGGCTAGCATACCAAGATCTGAACTGCTGGACGCTGTTCCGCAAAACTACAAAATGCGGATTGGAAATCCGCGATCCTGCATTAGTAATAATGTTTTTTCAATTTTCAAATCAACAATCTTTTTTGTAGAACGAGCATCCCTGCTCGTTTAATATTAGACAATCGAAGCTCCGCTTCAACTATTAAACGATCAAGATGATCGTTCTACAAATCGGTTCCCAAATTCAATTTGGGAACCAGACAAAACTATTCTCTGTCGTCTTCGAATTTCAAATAATTGTCCCAGAAATCTTCGATCATTTTATCTTTATCAATTTCAATATAAACTTTTACGGTACCGTCACTATTTTCCGGAGGTTTGGGACGCTCCACAACGGTCGCATACTCCGGATGAATAAAAGCGGTTACAATCGCCAGATCCCACATGATCCATTCTTTGCCGGCGCTCACTTCTGCCCAGCGACGTTCCAGAATCCGGGCTGTTTCCGAATCGATCTTTTCTAATTTCTTAACAGTTTTCTCATGATCAAAGCGCAATGTACCGGATACATTCCCAGGGATAATCCAGGTTTCCAGATCATTATTGTTCAGAATTAAATCCAGCCCATTGATATCATTTCTGGCATTGAAGGAATTTTTATTCCATACCTTATTATTATATTTCATGGTCAGGCAATAAACCCGAATATTTTTGGCTATTTCCGGCGCCTGCAAAATCGCAGATGCTACATTAGTCACCGGCCCGAGTACAATAATATTGAGTTTATTTGTCGGTGTGTGTTTTTTTGCTTTTTTGATAATGAATTCAGTGGCCGGAGATTTTGGTATGGGAGCACCTTCATAATACCCCCAGGCATAACCCACCATCTGCTCACAACCGGCGATGGCCGGAATATCATTGATATTCATACTGGCCAGCAATTCCTCGTTCAGATCCTGAGAAATTTGCAGTGTGTTGATATCTTTCGTAGGATAAATATGCCAGAGAGAATCGGTCAGCAATTGCGGATTATTAAAATGGGCTGAGGTGACTGCCAAAACATTAATATTTTCTTCAAGCACTGCTCTAACGATAGCATAGAGATCATCCATCTCATTACCGGTATCCGCATCAATAATAACATTCGGCTTTTGGGCCCAGGACATTGAAAAAAGTATCAACATTGTAATTGCTATCAAACTATATTTTTTCATCTTCTCCCCCTTGTTTCTGTAGTCCTCTTTTAGAACAAATAAATTTGCGCGACAATAGGAATTGTCGCTTACGACTATGATATACACCTTATTTCATAATTTTCAGATTTTTTTCAATCAATTCAATTCGTTGTTCAACACATTTGGCGGAACGGAGACCGTCTTCCGGTGTGTTTTTCGCATAATCCAGTAATTTATCAACTGTTGTTTTTGCTACATGGGTCACGGTGTCACAAGCACCGTAATAAATATAAACATCGCCATTATCATCCCTGATCCAGCCATTGGTGAATACCAGGCCCTGCAGGTCGCCTACCCGCTCATCACCTACCGGTGCGATCAGATGGCCACCGGGACGATAAATTATTTTTGACGGATCTTCCAGGGAAGTGACAAACAGATAAAGCACATAGCGAAGACCGGAAGCGGTATTTCTTGTTCCGTGAGCAATATGCAACCAGCCCTCATCGGTTTTGATCGGCGCTGGTCCCTGCCCGTTTTTCACTTCCTTAACAGTATGATAGATATTCGGTTCGATAATTTTCTCAGATTCAACAACTGCATCTTCAATGGTTTCCGATAATCCCCAGCCGATACCGCCGCCTTTGCCGGTATCTATAAAACCATCCTGGGGACGGGTGTACCAGGCATATTTGCCATCCACAAATTCCGGATGCAGGACTAAATTCCGTTGCTGTGGCGAAGGGGATTTCAAATCAGGCAGTCTTTCCCAATTAATAAAATCTTTTGTACGGGCAATGCCCCCCTGGGCTTCTGCTGCTGACGTATTGGATTCCGGTGCATTCGGGTCTTTTCGTTCCGTACAGAAAACGCCATAGATCCAGCCGTCTTCGTGAAATGTCACACGCATATCATAGACATTGGTGTCGGGACGGTCGGTTTCCGGCATAACTACCGGCTTTTCCCAAAATCTAAAATTATCCACCCCATTGGGGCTTTCACACACAGCAAAAAAGGACTTTCTGTCTAAACCTTCCACACGCATCATCAGGCAGTATTTACCCTTCCATTTAAAAGCGCCACAGTTGAAGGTCGCATTGATTCCCAATCGCTCCATCAGATAGGGATTGTCATTATAATCCAGGT
>CAYTLS010000159.1:0-5682 GCA_964438745.1 uncultured bacterium | reverse complement strand
CAAATACAAAATTACAAAAAAAGTTTTTGGAGTTTCGAAAACTGTTTCGTATATTGATTTTATGTTTCGGGATCAGTGATAAGTCTATTATTTTTGAAGCAGGATATGCAGAATTTTTAAGATTATTATAGAGGAGCAGGATGTATACAATTAAGGATATCGCAAAAATTGCACGTTGCTCACAATCGACAGTTTCGAAAGCCCTCAATGGTCGTCAGGATATTAGCTCAAAAACAAAAAAACGAATATTAACTATTGCAGCTGAACATAATTTTGTTCCCAACAATACCAGGAAATACAATCACAACCAGAGAACAGAAAATATTGGTGTTGTTTTTTGCAAAGAATCGCAGCCCTTGTCAGGCAATCCCTTTTATTCGCGAGTTTTGGAGGGGATTGAAGGGGAATTGGTACTCAACAATTACAATTTAGTATTAAACTTGTTACCGGAAAAGAGTGGTACCGCGATTCCCAAAATGATTAAAGAACGAAAAATTGACGGGCTTATCATGATTGGCATAATGACCGATCAGTTTATTCAACAAATTAAAAATATTGAAATACCGGTAATATCAGTAGACCCCGCTTATGAACATGCGGATTTAAACAAAGTGACAATTGATAATGAACGGGGCGCCTTTGTAGCAACAAAATACCTGATAGATAAAGGTCACGAAAAAATTGCCTTTATTTCCGGTGTGCTGGAAAGGTCCAGTTTTAAATACCGGTTCAATGGCTACGCGAAAGCCATGAAAACCTGCGCTCTGCCAATTATAGGTGATTATATCAAATGCAGTGGTGTGGAAAAAGGGTATGAACAGGTGTCGGAACTTTTAAAATTAAAAGACAAGCCTACCGCGATTTTTTCTGCCAATGACACCAATGCACTGTATGGATACAAAGCGATTTTGGACCAGGGATTAAGTATACCTGAGGATATCAGTATTGTTGGTTTTGATGATATTTCCATGGCGAAATATGCTTCACCGCCACTAACAACAGTGCGGGTGTACAAAGAAGAGATCGGTTCTGTCGCTGTCCGGAAACTCCTCGGTTTCATTGACCAGAAGCCAAATTCACAGGTTCATGTTCTGGTACCGACCCGGTTTGTTGAAAGAGATTCAGTCAAATCAATAAATATATGAATTGACTTAAGGAAGTAAAAAAAGTGATTTTTATTAACACGCGAAGGAGGAATGTATGAGAAAGATGTTACATCTTTTTTTGGTACTGGCAATTGTATTTGCCGGTAGTTCATTTGCCCAGGTGATTGCAGATTTTGAAGATGCTGCATTGGGTACAATGGGTTTTGTCGATGGTGACTGGGGTACTGGTATCTCAAGCATCGAAGTTGTTAGTGATCCTACCGGACGCACTGGTAGTGTTTTAGCTGTGAATTTAAACACAGAAGAAGCAAGCAATGATCCTATTTTTTATGATAATTATGAATTTGAAGGAAATGCACCTGCAATGGTTTCATATGATTTGTGGCTACCGGCAGATACACCGGATTCATTATTATTAAAAATTTTTACACAAGACCATCCAAATTGGAAATGGCAAGATAAACTGGTTTATGCTGTTGATATTCCAAAAGAAGTTTGGTACCCAGTATATTTTGATTTCAGAGTTGCTGCTCTGGATGGTGGTGTATTTGAAACAAAAATAAGCAGAATGGGAATTGAGTTTGATTTCAGAGGAATTGATGTAAGCACTATTGATTATGCCGGTCCAATTCTAGTTGATAATGTTAAAATGATTGGTGCTGAACCAACTGTTTATGCCGATTTTGAAGATCCGGCAAAAGGCACATACGGATTTATTGATGGTGATTGGGGAACCGGAATCACAAGTATTGAAGCGGTTGACGGGGCTTTAAACATCAATTTCGATGCGACAACAGTCTCCAATGATCCGGTATTATTAAATAATGTAACCGATTTAGATGTAATTGATGTCATTTCTTACAATATTTTCTTACCCACAGGTACACCGGATTCATTACTTCTTAAGATTTTTTCACAAGATGAACCCAATTGGAGTTGGCACGATAAACTGGTATACGCCATCGATATTCCAAAAGATACCTGGTATCCCATTACCTATAGTCTGGGACAAATGGAAGCACTGGGTAGTGATTTTTCTATCAAAGCCAATACCCTGGGTATTGAATTTGATGCGAGAAACCTACCTGCTGACCAGCAGGACTTCACAGGGACATTGAAAATGGACGATGTTTTGTTCATGAATTCTGAAACCGGTACAAAATGGGTTCTTGCAGATTGGGAATCCGCTGTTGCAGAAACTTACCTTGAAAAAGGTGGCTGGGGTTCTGATGGTAATGGAATCCAGGTAATGGAAAGAAGAGAAGATCCGACAGGAGTATCATCTGGTGTTCTCTTTACTTCATGGGAAATTCAGGCTGGCGCATCTGAACCAAAAGATGCTCTTACAAAAACTCCCGTTGATCTTGGTTGGACTGACACTGAGGATGGTGCTTCAGCTATCACAATCGATGTTTTTGTTCCAGAAGATTTTCCAGTGGACCTTACACTTGAGATGTTTATGCAGAGCCATGATTGGGGATGGTACTCAAGTCGAGCAACTATTGGTGCTGATTCTACAGTTGTTCCAGGTGAATGGAGTACAATTGGAATTGATTTAGCAAGCAATGCAGATGTATTGAAATTACGTGAAGGCAATCCACAAAAATATGGTATCCAGATTTATGCTCCAAACGGTGTTACCGCTGATGTTCTTTGGGATAATCTTATAGTAGAAGGCCTTGAAGCACCAGATGCTGTATTACACACACCAGTGTTAGTTTCTACATATATGGATACTATTTTTGAACAATCAGGAAAAGAAAATCTGTATGTTCAGCTTGAATGGGATGATAGTGATCAGCCTGGTCTCGAATTTTTTGATATTTACATGAGTGAAGATCCAATTAATGATTTAACCGCAGAAGGTGTAATCAGAATTGGAACTGATGTACCTCATGGTGTAGGTGCATGGTCACACAGACCATACACACCAACCGGTGAAGAAAAAACATACTATTATGCAATTATTGCAAAAATGGGTGAAGATGTAACAGAATTAAAAGGTGAAGGCACCGTTGGACCAATCACTTTTGAAAGAACAAATTTACCTGCAGTTGCAAAATATGATCCTGATTTTGCATCAAAATTTACTCTTGATGGTTTAGATACAGAATTTACAGAAGAATACAAAGTTAATGCCATTACTCCTGAATCAGCGGGTAATGCTGAAGCAGATAGTTGGAGCCTTGAATCAACTGATTTAATGTTCAATAATACTTTTGTGATGGATGATGATTATCTGTATATCTCTGCAGATGTAACCGATAATAGCGTACTGACAGAAGAAGGTGTCAGCCAGGCTTGGCAGGGCGATGCACTGGAATTCTTCTTTGGTGCTTATGATATCGCAGAACAATCTGCATGGCATACAAAAGGTGATGTCGGTGCCGCAGGTACGGGTGACCACAGATGGGCCTTTACAGCCTGGGGAACTATTGAACTCAATGGTTATCAGGCGGTTGAAGAATATGCTGGTGTAGAATTCATTGTGTACCAGAAATGGGGCGGTGACGGCTACATCATCGAAGCGAAGATCAACCTTGATTCTTTAGCTGCTGACGGTAGTTTTGATGTGAGCGAAGGTATGCTACTGCCAATGAAAATCGATTGTAATGACAGAGATCCTGAAAGTAATGATGACGGTCGGACGCTTTCCCTTAACTGGGGTGGCGCGGGAGTCTCTGAAAATTGGTTACGTCCAAGTAGTTGGGGATACATGATCGTTGGTGAGCCTGATGTAGCCATTGATAATGAAATTCAAACAGCGATAAAATTTGAACTGTATGACAATTTTCCCAATCCATTCAATCCAACCACAAATATTAAATTTCAGATCCCTGCTGCCAGTCCTGTGCAACTTGTAGTTTATGATATGCTTGGTAACAAGATCAAAACTATTGTCAATGAAAGGCGTACTGCCGGTGAATATGATGTACAATGGGACGGAACAAATGACATGGGTATTAATGTATCCACAGGTCTTTATTTTTACAAACTGACTAGCGACAACCATGTTGCAACCAAAAAGATGATGTTTATCAAATAACCTTATCCATTACTGCAAAGTGGGCGACAGTCACTGCCGCCCACTTTTTTAAAATTGATAACTATATAATAATAATTGACCATATAAGCAATCAGACAGAAATCAGATTTTTTATATTATCAATTATTAGCACCGGAACAGATCGTATTTTGAGGAAGTTTTCGAAATGAAATTACATGCTATAGATTTGCTAATCATGGTTCTCTACATGATCACTATCACGGTTATCGGCTTTTTGATGAAAAAACGGGGCGAAGAGGGAGAAAAAGAATATCTCCTCGGCGTCAATCGTCTGCCCTGGTATATGCTGGGCTTGTCCAATGCCTCAGGAATGCTGGATATCTCCGGTACCATGTGGCTGGTGACCATTGGATTTATTTACGGATTGAAATCCATTTGGATTCCCTGGCTCTGGCCGGTCTTCAACCAGATTTTTATGATGGTCTATCTATCCAAATGGCTGCGACGATCAGGTGTGACCACCGGGGCGGAATGGCTAAAAACCCGTTTTGGCACCGGCAGGGATACCCAACTTTCCCATATTATTGTGGTTATTTTCGCTGTAATCAGCTGCCTGGGATTCCTGGCCTATGGATTTATTGGTCTGGGAAAATTTGTAATGATCTTTGTGCCCTGGGAAACAGTGGCCGGATTTTTTGGGTTCAACCCCAATATTGTCAGCCCGGCTTTTGTGCCTCATGTTTACGGAATAATATTCACACTGGTAGCAGCGGGATATAGCCTCATGGGTGGTATGGCCGGTATTGTCTGGGCCGATGTAATTCAATACACAATAATTACAATTTCAGCGATTGTAGTAGCCATCATTGCCATGACAAAACTGGCGGCTGTCGGACCGCTGAATGTGCCCGATGGCTGGTTTAATCCTTTTGCCGGATTGCGTCTGGATATGGATTGGAACACAATCATTCCACAAGTTAACGCTGTCATCAAAACCGATGGTTATTCTCTTTTTTCAGTCTTTATGATGATGATGCTGTTCAAAGGAATATTGGTTTCTGCTGCCGGACCAGCCCCCAATTATGATATGCAGAAAGTTTTATCCACAAGAAATCCCAAAGAAGCCGGCATGATGAGCGGCTCTGTTTCTGTCATATTAATGCCTTTCCGCTATTTAATGATCACCGGGTTCATCGTTTTGGGACTGCTCTTTTTTGATAGACTGGATTTGATGATCGGCAGCCGGATAGATTTCGAACAGCTCCTTCCCGCAGCCATGGTGGAATTTATACCCGTAGGATTTTTAGGACTCCTGCTCGCCGGATTGACGGCTGCCTTTGTATCCACTTTTTCCGGCACTTTGAATGCCGGGCAAGCCTATATTGTCAATGATATTTTTCTCAAATATATCAATCCCAAAGCAAAGGGAAAACATATCGCCCGTATCAGCCAGTTTGTCGGCATTGGTTTGGTGGCATTTTCAATCGTTTTGGGTATTTTCGCGCAAAACATTGACAGTGTCTTAAAATGGATTGTGTCCGGACTTTACGGCAGTTATGTTGTTTCCAA
>CAYTLS010000158.1:0-5725 GCA_964438745.1 uncultured bacterium | reverse complement strand
AGGATATTTAAGCGTCATCGAAAATTTCGTTCTCCTCCGAAATATTACACGGGGCTATAATTTTCTATTGGTACACTTTACTCCAATTTACTATTACAAACTTATATAAATTATTATAACACCGGATAGAGAATTAAACTATCCATCACGATGAACAAGGTCTGGAGAAAAAGCCGGAAGGCATATCGAAATATACTCGGCACCCCCAGGGTAAGGTGTACTATACCTGATCCACTCATTCTTTTCAGCGACAATTACTTCTCCGGTTACAACACTATGTGTCCCATTTCTGGTTTCCACCTTTATCTTTCCTGATAATACAATTGTGTATTCATCAAATTCCGGAGTCTGTCCCGGTTCAGACCAACCTTCAACAGCCTTCATTTTAGCGATACTAATATTCGCTGTTTTTGTATTGACCCCTCCAATAAATTCTTCAATTATTTTATTATCACCATCAGGTGTCATTATTCTTGCAGGTATTTTAACTATTTTCATAAATATTGTCCTTTCTGAGCATTATAGCACTTCAACAAATTGGCTGCATTAATATGATAATTCTGGTTAGCAAGATCCAAGGGTGTTAATCCTTCATCATTTTTTGTATTTGGGTCAGCACCCTTTTCCAATAAAATTTCAAGGGCTCTGATTCGTTCATCGCTCAGTGTATTAATTGCATATTCCCATTTCGGTTCAATCTCACAAACAGCGGCAATTGGTGTATTTTTCCAATTGTCCAGTGTATTAATATTTCCTCCGGCATTAATCAAATATAAGAGGCAATCCGGTTGTCCCAGCCAAGCAGCAATATATAAGGCTGTCATGCCAAATTCATTCCGTGCCTCCAGCTCGGCACCATTATCGATCAATATTTTTAAAGCAGATAAACTGCCTTGATCAGCAGCAATCATTAAGGGCGTTTCATTCTGAAAATCACGCACATAATTGACCATTGCACCTTCATCAAGCGCTTCCATCACAAACAATCCTATATTGCCACAGGCAGAAGTCATCAATTTTTCATTACAATTAACAAAAGTCGCCCCCTTTTCAATAAGAATTTTCGCATTATCAATGCGCCCGATTTCACAAACAAGCCCCAAAATACTTTTTCCATCTTGATCCCGCTGGTTCAAATTGGCACCCTGATCTATTAATTCTTCAAGGTCAGCTATCTTACCAAATTTGGCAATACGTATCAGCTCTTTGAAATTCTGCATAATTCACAACCGCCTATAATAAATCACTGGCTAATTCGGCTAATTCAGACCGTTCCCCCTTTTCCAGATTGATATGGGCGTAAAGTTTCTGTCCCTTCATTTTATCAATCAAATGTACCAGTCCATTGGAGTGTGTATCGAGATAGGGATGATCAATTTGAAAAATATCGCCCGTGAAAATCAATTTCGTATCCTCACCGGCGCGGGTAATGATCGTCTTGATCTCCAGCGGGGTTAAATTCTGAGCTTCATCAACAATAAAGAATATTTTTACGAGACTGCGGCCGCGAATATAGGAAAGTGGTGAAATCTTTAATTTTTCCTTCTCCAACAGATCATCGATCAATTTTGCCCGTTTATCATTATCCGGAAATTGATTTTTAATAACACCGAGATTATCATACAACGGTTGCATATAGGGCATAATTTTTGACTCCACATCTCCGGGCAAAAAGCCAATATCCTTATTGCTCAGAGGAACAATCGGCCTGGCCATATAAATCTGCCGGAAATTTCGCCGGCATTCAATCGCCGACGCCAGGGCCAGCAATGTTTTTCCTGTTCCCGCCTTTCCGGTTAATGTGATCAGTTTAATATTTGGATTTAATAGGACATTCAACCCAAAAGTCTGCTCGGCATTACGGGGGGTAATGCCATATCCCATCAACTTTTCTACATGATTGACCCGTCTCTGGTCAGCATCATAGATAGCCAGCGCTGATTTACGATTGTTACGAATAATGATCGCTTCATTAGGGATCAATTCCGGTTCAACCTTCAATTGGTCTTTATCAAAATAGTAGGGTGGCTTATACATTTGGTCGATCAGGTCAGAATTTACATTCTCCAGCAGACGAAACCCTTTATATAATTCAGTGATATCTGTAACATGGTCGCTGGTATAATCTTCTGCTGTCAAGCCAAGCGCTTTGGCTTTCATACGCAAATTAACATCTTTGGTTACAAGAATTATATCAACCCCAGTTCGCTCTTCTGCCAGCGTATAAGCGATATTCAATATATGGTGATCGATTTTCTGATCAGAAAAATTTTGTTTAATATCCTGGTGAAACTCCTTTTCCAGTTTAATCGTGATTTTTCCAAGTCCCTTGTCTATCTGGATTCCTCCTTCAAATATTTTTTTGTCAAAAATGGTATCCAGGGTGCGAACAAATTCGCGGGCGTGAAAATTGATGGTTTCGTTACCGGCTTTGAATTTGTCCAGTTCTTCCAGCACCATAATCGGAATAACGACATCATGTTCATCAAATTGATAAATACAGGAGCTGTCATGAAGGATAACGTTGGTATCCAGGACAAAAGTTTTTTTTCTTTTTTCTTTCATACTACCTCGGTGGATATTTAATTTGGTTGTCACTTAACCTTAAAGTAATTAAGAAAAGAAAAGCAATCAATGATAAACTTAGGGAAAAAATTTGATGTCATCATAATCGGCGCCGGCGCTTCCGGTTTAATGTGTGGTATATCAGCCGGGAAAAGAGGCCGCCAAGTGCTGATAATCGATCATAATAAAAGGCCCGGTAAAAAAATTCTTGTAAGTGGCGGTGGTAAATGTAATTTTACAAATTACAACCTGTCAGCTGAAAATTACATATCTGAAAATCCTCATTTTGTAAAATCGGCACTGGCGCGGTATACGCAGTGGGATTTCATCTCTTTAATATCGGCTTATGATATCCCTTTTGAAGACCGTGAAAAGGGGCAACTGTTTTGTAAACAGAGCGCCACAGCAATATTGGAGATGCTGCTTCTGGAATGCCAAAAGAATGGTGTTAAAATTAAAAATAATAGTGAGATTCAACAGCTTTACAAATCTAGAGACTTCCATATAAAAACCACTCTTGACGAATATGTTTCCCAATCCCTAGTAATTGCTACAGGCGGACCAAGTTGGCCATCAGTGGGAGCAACAGATTTTGGGTATAAAATCGGCAAAAAATTTGGCCATAAAATCATACCTACGCAGCCAGGGCTGGTGCCCTTACGATTTACAAAAAAACAACGGAAACACTGGTCTGAGCTGGCTGGTATTTCGCAAACTGTGATAATAACCTTTGGCAATTATTCTTTTGAGGATGAATTGCTTTTTACTCATACTGGTATTAGTGGCCCGGCTGTGCTACAAATCTCTAATTATTGGCAAGAGGAAAAGCCAATCACGATCAACTTTTTACCGAATAATGATATTAAAAATATTTTAAATGATTCAGACTCTAAACAGATACTCAAAAATTTTTTAAAAGATTATATGCCGGAAAACCTGGTCAAAAAAATTATCCCTGATTTACACTTAGAAAGACCGGTTTATCAGTTATCTCAGCAGGAGATTGAACAGATTGATAAAATGATCCATCGACTTTCCCTTACGCCTGGTAATCGGGAATCTATTAAACGGGCTGAAGTGACTCTGGGGGGTATCGATACAAAAGACATATCCTCTAAAACCTTTGAGTCTAATTTAACAAAAGGCCTCTATTTTATTGGTGAAGTGATGGATGTTACCGGTTGGCTGGGAGGATATAATTTACAATGGGCCTGGTCATCAGGATATTGCGCCGGGCTTTATGTATAATCAGGAAAAGGGGCAAAACCCCCTCTTCCTGATAGCATTTTTCAATAAAAAAAGTTGTTAGATTACAGTACTTTTTCCAGCGCTTTAACCAGTTTTTTCTTGGGCTGCAAGCCGACAGTCTGGTTTTTGACTTCACCATCTTTGACAAAAAGAATGGTTGGAATACTCAATACGCCATATTTGGCGGCAATCGCCTGATCATTTTCAATGTTCAGTTTACCAAACTTTACTTTTCCTTCGTAGTCCTTTTCCAGATCTTCCAGGATCGGACCCAGTTTCAAGCATGGTTGACACCAGGTGGCCCAAAAATCTACAACCACTGGTATATCTGATTGTAATACTTCCTGTTCGAAATTTTGTTCTGTGAATTCTTTCATTTATTTTCCTCCGGTTTAATATTTATGCTGATAACACTTCAGTTTTAAATGGCATGTGTTCCAACTTCAACTGATTCAAATCTATTTTTTTTGGGGCTTGGTCAATGTCTATTCCAACAATATTTCCATCTTCCTCATAATCAATGACAACGCCCTCAGCAACTTCCTTTGATTCAGCACTTGTTTTTTCAGAAAGATCAATATAAAGAGAATCTGTGTCAGAGAAATATTCAATTTTCATTTTTAAAACTCCTGTCAGGAAATGCATTGTGAATTGTTTTCCTGTCTTTTAAAGTCACGATCCTGAAAATTTTGTTATCAAATTCAGGAACAGTTCCTCAAAAGCGAAATCGTTCTCTATCCTTCTGCATTTCCACCTTAATTGGATTTTCAGCAATTTTTATACACCACTCTTTTTTCCAATAAGGTCGTTTTAACAAAACTTTCAATTCAAAATATTTTTCAAAACTGTATTTTTGCATACATACGCTATACTATTAAAACAAATTTATTCCAATAAGTTACATTCTTTCCCACTGTTTCGCAATTATTCTTTGATCCAGCGGATCATTTCCGGTAAGGTCGCCCGTTTTCCATACATTAAGATCGCCGTTCTGAATATTTTACCGGCAATATAAATCGTCACGATCACAGAAGCAATCAAAACCAATAGGGTGGTAATGATCTGAACTGTTGACGGCATTTCCACACCAATTCGTAAAATCATAAAGAAAGGAGTCATGACCGGAATATAAGATAATATTACTGTCAGCATCGCATTAGGATTGGCGATGACAAAAGAAGACAGCATGATTGGGACAACAGTAATGATCGACATTACGGAAGTCACCTGCTGTGCTTCCTGCTCATTATCAAAAATAGACCCAATAGCCGCAAAAATTGCAGAATAAAGTAAATATCCAAAAACAAAATAAACCAGGAAGAAGAGCACATCAATACTCGTCACCAAATCCATTCCCTTATATGTAGAAACAGCCAGGCCGATCAGCAGATAGATCAGTAACTGTACTAAACCGAGCAGGCCTAACCCAATAATTTTTCCGCTCATTAATTCGCCGGCGCTGACCGATGACAGCAAGGTTTCCACTAGTTTGTTAGAGCGTTCTTGCAAAACACTTCGTAATAATATTTGCGAAGTCATAAAAATTGTAAAAAAGAGCATCATGACAAATATCAGGGGTGTGAAATAGGAAATAAGTTCATTGGTTTCTTCGGTCTTCCCTGGTTCCAGCGTAATGAAATTGATCCGCCGGGTCAGCTGATCGATCAAATCCGGATTGACATCCGCTGCTAGCATCCGTTCGCGGCTGATGATATTATTCACAGTAGCACGGATCTCAGCCACGCCTTTAAAATCCCCCAGGGTTTTTGAATAGTAGCGCACCGCATTGCTATCCAGAACATTGGCGGGAATTACCAAATAACCATCGATTACTGAAGAATCTAATAAACTGTAGGCAAATTCAATTTCATTATTCTCCTTTTGTATTGTTTAAATCTCCTAGAGATATTCT
>CAYTLS010000157.1:0-5734 GCA_964438745.1 uncultured bacterium | reverse complement strand
CAATTCACACAGTGTTATTTACGATGTCATGCCGGATTATTTAGCCATTGGTTGTGACACCAATTTTTGCCGCATACCCATGGGGCCCATCACTGCCCAGCGAATTGCGGATTTTTACGGATGTTCTATGCCGACCCGCAAGTTAGTTGATGATATTTACAGCCATGCTGAAATTAAACTGGCACCGGTGACCTATTATCCTGTGGGCAATAATAATGAAAAAGTAGAAAAATTCATTGAACATAACACTGCTATTAATCAACAATTCGATGAAGCCGGTGGTGGATTGGGTCAGTTGGTCGGCGGCATCAAAAAAGATGTGATCATCAGCAATAAGATCACCGATCCCAACCGGGATCATCATGTGGTTATTTATGGCTGGCATAAATTGGACGGCAATCCAATCCAGCCGCTCTATAACGGACATTTCAATTATTATGTCGATTATAGCCATGGTATTCGGTTACTCAAGTCAGAAATATTGATTGATGGGGAACCGAATACCATGCAACAGGTTTTGCGGGATCCGGTTCTATACAAAATTATCAGCGATGAAAGCGGCATCATGGTCCAACCCACCTATATTCCCGATGGCAATATTCCCAAAAAGCCCCAATCCTTTGGTGTTAAATCCTTGGACAATAGCACCGTGAAAATACAGATTAATTCGGAAGCAACGGTGCATCATCTTTATACCAGTAAATATGGTGTCAGTTTTGACCATCATGCCGCTTTTTCCGGTAATGAATACCGGCTGGAAAATTTGCCCCCCGATGAGATATTTTATATTCAGTTACGTGCTGAAAACGAAGCCGGATTATCTGACTTCTCAGAAATTCTGGCTGTGGTGCCGGGTGAGTCAGCCGGATCAAAACTGCTGATTGTCAATGGCTTCGACCGGTCATCCACCGGCAACTCCTACACTTTCATGCTTCATCATGGCATTGCGGCTTTTCAGGCCGGAATCGATTTTGAGTCCGCCACCAATGAAGCCATTACAGACGGCCTTTTTGATCTTAATGACTATGAAATGGTGGATTATATTTTAGGCGATGAATCCACCACCGACGAAACCTTTTCTGATGCAGAACAGAGCGTGGTAAGGGCGTATTTGATCAATGGCGGAAATCTGTTTGTAACGGGATCAGAAGTCGCCTGGGATCTGGATTACAAAGGAACCGCTTCTGATAAGCGCTTCATTCACAATTACCTGAAAGCAAAATATTCGGCTGATGCCCCTGCCGGAGAATCGGGTCAGCATTATCAGGTATCAGGACTTGATAACGAACTTTTCAAAGACATGGAAAACATCAGATTTGATGACGGCACCCATGGATCTATGAATATCCAATGGGCAGACGCGTTAGTACCGGTCAATGGCGGAAAAGCTGTGATGCAGTATGATAATGTGAACACCCATAACATTGCCGGCATTTCCTATTCCGGAATTTTTGGAGATGGTACAAAAAGCGGAAAATTAGTATACCTGGGATTTCCTCTGGAAACGGTTTACCATTCTCCAGACCGCAATGAATTGATGGCCAGGGTGCTTGACTTTTTTGGCACCCCGAATAAGGCTACAAACCGGAACAAAACAGCCTTACCAAAACAATTTGCCCTTTCACATAATTATCCTAATCCCTTCAATCCTACAACAACCATAAAATATCAGGTGCCGGTCAAAAGTAATGTCCTGATCAATATCTTTGATCTGCAGGGAAATGCCATTAAAACACTGGTTCATCAACAAAAATCTCCTGATTATTATCAGATTGTCTGGGATGCCACAGACAAACAGGGTCAGCCAGTTACCAGCGGCATGTACCTCTACCGCATGATCGCAGAAAATGGCGCAACCTCTTTTTCACAAACCGGCAAAATGGTTTTTCTGAAATAATTATCTGTTTAAAAAAATACAAATAACTGTTAAGTTTAACCTTAGAAACAGTTAGGATTTTCATGTTTATTATTTATCTGTTAATTGGTTTGATTTTACTTTACTACGGCGCCGAATGGCTGGTAAAAGGGAGTTCATCCATTGCTTTTTCCTTTGGAATGAAAAAAATGGTGGTTGGTCTTACGGTTGTTGCCCTGGGAACCTCAATGCCGGAATTCGTCGTCTCCCTTCATGCGGCATTAACCGATAATGATAGTGTCAGTGTAGGCAATATCGTGGGTAGTAATCTTGCCAATATTTTACTCGTATTGGGTCTTAGCAGTATATTAAACCCGGTTAACGCGCGAAAAAGCACCATCTATGTTGATATGCCCTTTCTTATTCTGATCACCGTTCTTTTTAATATTTTCTGCTATGACGGCATGCTAGCCGGAACGGACTCCTTGATCCTTTTGCTTTTATTTGTGGGATATATGACCTATCAGGTACTGAATCGTCGTGATAAATCGATCAGTCAATCGGAACTTCCGGTCACAGAAGAAGGCCATTTATTAAAAAACTCCATTTTATCTATTGTGGGTATCATCGGGCTGGTATTGGGTGGCAACCTGACCGTCAGAGGTGCGGTAGATCTGGCGCAGATTCTCGGTGTTTCCAATCTCATCATCGGTTTAACAGTTGTCGCTATCGGAACATCTTTGCCGGAGCTCTTTACCAGTGTGGTGGCTGCTATGCGGCATGAACACGAAATTTCCATTGGCAATGTAATCGGCAGCAATCTCTTCAATATTGCTTTTGTGCTCGGTATCGTCCCGTTGATCAAACCGATGAAAATTTCCCCTTCAGTCATCTCCTTTGATAATTGGTTTATGCTGGGCGTAACGATATTACTTGGATTGATCGTGCTGATCAGGGGAAAAATAGCCAAGCCGGAAGGAATATTATTTATCCTGCTCTATCTCTTTTTCATATTGAATCTCATTTATAATTTTGTTTAAGGAGGAACTTTTGAAACTGGGTCTATACCAATTTGCACCGGAATGGGGAAACATCAGAGGAAACCTGGATAATATTGTTGCCCGTTTGACAGCTTCTGATCCTGTTGACTTATGGATTTTGCCTGAATTATGCACCACCGGCTACCAATTTAAAACCAGAGTGGAATTACAGGAATTGGCCGAAGAATTCCCTGGTGGACAAACCAGCCAAAGAATGATGTCCTTAACAAAAGCACAACAAAATGCTGTCATCATCGGTGTCGCAGAAAAAGTTAACCAAAAAATATATAACAGCGCGGCTATTTTTGAAAAGGGCGAATTTAAAGGGATCTATCGCAAGATTCATCTTTTTTATAAGGAAAAGGATGTTTTTGATGCGGGGAATGAAGTGCCAAAAGTCTATGATATCATGGGCGCAAAGGTTGGCGTCATGATCTGTTTCGACTGGATTTTTCCGGAAATTTCCAGGAGCCTTGCCCTGGCGGGTGCAGACCTGCTGGCTCATTCAGCCAATCTTGTCCTGCCCTATTGTCAGGCCGCCATGATTACCCGAAGCATCGAAAACCATCTCTTTACAGCAACGGCTAATCGCATCGGTACTGAAAATCGCTATGGTGAAGAACTAACCTTCACCGGCATGAGCCAGGTTACCGATTTCAAAGGTGAGCGTTTGCAACAATTACCCGCTGATGAAGAAAGTCTTTTGATAACTGAAATTGATCCGGTGCTGGCGAGAAACAAAAAAATTACCAATAGAAACGATT
Organism: uncultured bacterium; assembly: GCA_964438745.1. Taxonomy (GTDB): domain Bacteria; phylum Fidelibacterota; class UBA2242; order UBA2242; family JAFGTP01; genus JAFGTP01. Next base: position 2,075 of record CAYTLS010000157.1, on the reverse strand, counting down.
TGTTTCTGGACAGACAAACCGGTCTGTACAATCTAAAAGGAGAAGAATGCCAAGACCATTAAATGAATTTGCCGGTTGGCTCAGATTTTTTCAGATTTTGATTATGCTGAATTTATTGTTCTCAGTATTTACCGGCGTGATGTTATTTGAATCCCTGTTTGTTGATCAGGAAAAATTATTAACCATAGGCGAGTTAGCACAGTTTGGATTCGTCGTTTACATGCTTTACATGATCCTGAAGATAATTCAAAATCCCAGCCCTGAAGTGCCGGAACAAATCAAACAATATTTATTCAATATATTTATTGTCGCCGGACTGCATTTTGTATATTTCACTGTCGTATCACTCATGGTTTATGGCCACGAATGGTCGCAGATCAATACTGTTTCTTTTGCCGCGGCTGTGCAAACGATGCTCTGGACAGCGATCTGGCGCACCTATTTTGAACGATCCAAAAGGGTGAACGCTTTTTATAGCAAAAAAATAGATTATCACGTATAACCGGAAAAAGAAAGTATTCGATGTTTGATTTTTCAATTATTGAGATAGTTATCGGAATTTTTATTGTCAGTCTGGGTGCTTTTACCCAGGGCAGTATCGGTTTTGGATTTGCTCTTGTATCAGCCCCGTTGCTCATGCTGGTCAGTGTGGAATATGTACCCGGTCCGGTGATCACAGCCGCGCTTTTAACCGCAGCTTTAGTGAGCTTTCGTGAACGAAGATCAGCGGATTTAGGAAAAATTAAATGGCTGGTAGCCGGGCGCATTATCGGTAATCTTGCCGGCGCCGCCATCGTCGCTTATATTTCAGTCCAAAAATTCACCATATTGTTTGGTGTTTTGGTAATATTAGCCGTAATTCTCTCGGCTTCGGGATTACATATCAAAGTCAATATTCACAATATGATTGGCTCCGGATTTTTATCAGGATTTATGGGAACAACCGTTTCTATCGGCGGGCCACCGGCAGCCCTCTTATTTCAACATGAACGGGGACCAAAATTCCGCGCCACCATGGCTAATTTTTTCATGATCGGCGTTATATTTTCTATACTCTCTCTGATTCTAATGGGTGAATACGGACTGCAGGAATTCATGCTTGGTCTAACTCTTTTTCCCGGGGTTTTTCTTGGCGTCTATGTTTCCCGGCACATGACACAAAAACTGGATAAACACGCCATCCGTCCCTATGTTTTAGGTTTATCCGGCATTTCCGGGTTCCTGGCAATTTTGAAAGTGCTGATCTTCTGAGCACGACTATGATCAAGGTATAAAAACGCGCTTACATTTTCCCCAACTTGGATAACACCAGGGTCAGTCCCGCGATACAAGCGGTATCTGTTCGCAATACCCGCTCGCCCATATGCACCATTGAGAATGCATTGGCTTCAATCCTATTTCGTTCTCTATCGGTGAATCCACGCTCAGAGCCCAGTAACAAAGAAACCTTCTGCTTTGTAATGACATAATTCGACAGCGAACTCTCTGGACGCACATTATCCAGACATATTCTCTCATAAGTTTCCGGTAATTTAGAAAACATATTAGCTAAGGACTTGAATATTTTGACATCGGGTAAATTCGTAGTGAACCCCTGTCCGGCGCCCTTGATCAATTGCGGCCGATAGTTCATTTCCTGCCATAAATCACTTTCCAGATAGGATTTCTCTCCCAATTCCGTGGGATAAAACCAGAGTTTTTCAATTCCCATGGAAGCGCTCTCGCGAAAGATCTGCTTGGCAATTTGCGGACGGGTCAACCCAACAATCAAAATCACCGGATAGGGTGTTGGTTTTTCCTTATTGGGTTGAAAATCAATAATAAGTTCTATTTTATTCTGGGTAAGAATTTTTGCGCTGCCCAATTGACCATTGACAATGCCGGCCTGAAACGCATCGCCTTCTTTCAATCTCAATGTTCTGCGTATATGTTTTGCGCGGGGATCATACCCGGGAATCACAACACCGATCTCTTCCCTTTCAAAGAGTATCAGGTTCATTACGCCAGACCTTTTTTTACACCGGTAAATAATTTATGGCCCATTAATGCCTTCAGAAAAAAATTTGAGACAGGAT
>CAYTLS010000156.1:0-5737 GCA_964438745.1 uncultured bacterium | reverse complement strand
AAGGCAAATTCAAAATTATACAGCCACGCACCCGCGAACTGGAATATTCAGTCGACCATTTTGGCAATCACTTTTACATTCGCACCAACCTCGATGCACTTAACTTCCGGTTGATGAAAACGCCGGTATCGGCCACCGAAAAGGAGAACTGGGAAGAAGTTATCGCACACCGCGAAGATGTTTACTTTTCCGATTTCGAGATTTTCCGCAATTACCTCGTGGTTTCCGAGCGAAAAGAGGGACTTACCGAGTTGCGTGTGATGCCCTGGGAAAACGGCGAAGAATATTATGTGAAATTTGATGAGGAAGTTTATACCGTCAGACCGAATGTCAACCTGGAATTTGATACTGAAATTTTGCGTTTCAGCTATTCATCGCTTACCACTCCCAATTCGATATTTGATTACAATATGAATACCCGGGAGCGTGAGTTGCTGAAGGAAGAAGAGATTCTGGGTGATTTCAACAAGAACGATTACGTTACCAAACGAATTTATGCCCCGGCCCGCGACGGAAAGAAAATTCCCATGTCGCTGGTTTATAAAAAAGGAGTGGAACTGAATGGCGATAATCCGGCATTAATCTACGGCTATGGTTCTTACGGATATACCATCGATCCTACTTTCCGTCTTTCTATTCTTCCGTTGCTCGACCGCGGATTTGTTTATGCCATTGCGCACATCCGCGGCGGACAAATTAACGGCAGGGAATGGTACGAAGACGGCAAGCTGCTGAATAAAATGAACACCTTCACCGATTTTAACGATTGCGCAGAGTTTCTGATTAGCCAAAATTACACCAGCCAGGAAAAATTATTTGCCAAAGGCGGCAGTGCCGGCGGTTTGCTGATGGGCGCCTGTATGAACCTGCAGCCCGAACTGTACAAAGGAATGATTGCCAACGTGCCGTTTGTAGATGTGGTTACCACCATGCTCGACGAAAGTATCCCGCTCACCACCGGTGAATACGATGAGTGGGGAAATCCAAACAACGAAAAATTCTACCACTACATGCTTTCCTACTCGCCCTACGACAACGTGAAAGCCAAAGATTATCCGGCGTTGCTGGTAACTACCGGGCTGCACGATTCGCAGGTTCAGTACTGGGAGCCGGCAAAATGGGTGGCCAAACTCCGCGAACTGAAAACCGATGACAATCCGCTGCTTTTTCACATTAACATGGAATACGGGCATGGAGGGGCCTCAGGACGTTTCCAGTGGATAAGGGATACGGCACTGGAATATGCGTTTATTTTCGATTTGCTGGATTTGGAACAGTAAAAATCACAGTTGGACAACAATGAACTATAGAATAATTTTGAATAAAACTTACATTTTCATTGCAGCCTTTTTTTTAAGCAGTTTTTTTGTTAGTGTATCAGCCCGGAATTATTATGTAAATGCTGAAACTGGCAATAATAATTTCAATGGCTTTTCTCCCGAAACGGCCAAAAAAACGCTTGACTGGTTTTCGTGGAGTACTACTTTTCTAAAACCAGGAGATACCGTTTTTGTAATGAACGGTACCTACACCGGCGGCAGTCAGTTTGCCATTTTGGCCTTAAGGGCTTCGGGTACAACTGAGAAACCAATAGTCATTACCAATTATCACGGGCACAAACCATTGTTAAAACTGAATGAACACAAATGGGCGGGAATTCATATTGCCGAGGGTGCAAGCCATATTGCAATCAACGGATTACGAATTCAGGGGTATAATCAGCAGGTGAAACTGGAAGATGCACTGGTGCAGCCGGGAAGCTGTGCAAACCCGGACGAAAGGCCTTTAAATCCTGCATTTAATGGCAACGGCATATCTTTGGAGGGAAGGACCGATGGAAAGCATATTCATCATATTACGGTTTCCAACTGCGAAATTTTTGAGTGTGGCGGAGGAGGAATTGGCAGCATGGAGGCCGATTACATTACCATTGAAAACAATCTCATTTACAATAACTGCTGGTACACCATTTTTGGTACCAGTGGCATCTCCAATCTTAATTCCTGGAATTATGACGATCACACGGAAAAAGAGTATTCCATGATTATTCGGAATAATATTCTTTTTAGGAATCAGTTATTTGTACCCTGGATTGGCCCTTGTAAAATTTACGATGGAAATGGAATTATCATCGATTCGGAATACAATGAAGATCGTTCATTTGATGCCTATTCAGGAAAAACACGAATTGAAAACAATGTCGTATTCGACAATGGCGGACGCGGAATCCATGTTTATAAAAGTGCAAATGTTGACATCATAAACAATACCTGTTACTTTAACGGTAAAAGCCCGGAACTTGACGACGGTGAAATTACTGTTCAAAATGCTTCAAATGTCCGCATATACAATAACATTATGAATGCCCGAACCAATGAACGGGCCAATTTGCTTTATCAGTCGCCGCAAAATATTGAATTTGGGTACAACCTGATTTACAATGCTTCGACTGGCAAAATAAGCTTCCGAAACGAGACAGACATCGTTTATCAGAATCCGGAGTTTTTAGACGCTGACCTGTCAAAACCCAATTTGAGGCTAAAGGAAACCAGTCCGGCAAGAAATGCAGGAACCGGTATTCCCGGGTTATACAGTAATTTTGATATTAACGGAATTTCCAGAATGGCAGGCAGTGCTCCTGATATTGGCGCTTATGAGTATGATGAAGAAATTATAAATCGGGTAAACAGGTTGCAAAATTCCGGAAAAATTGAAGTGTTTCCCAATCCGGCTAAAGAAATAATACAACTAAGGTTTTTTGGGAAAAACCGGGAAAGCCGTTTAAACTATTCCCTGATTGATATGCAGGGTAAAGTAATTTCGGGAGGCAAATTAAATCATGCGGCCCAAAACAGGGATGAATTTCTTATCGGATTGCCAAAAACCAACAATGGAATTTACCTGCTGAAAGTATGGAATGAAGAAGAACGGTTCGTCCATAAAATATTGATTAACAATTAACGAAAAAGATAAATGGTAAAGGTATTACTCTTCATTTTCCTGCTAACATCAATCCCATTCTCCGGCTTTTCTGAAATATGGATACTTTCCAACGCTTTTCTTGAAGTCCGGTTTAACGACCAAACCGCTTCAATTTCGGTAACCGATAAACGCTGCAATAAAACTTGGCAGCAACAGGCAGGCTCCGGAATGCCAGCGATTGAAAGAGTATCTGAAAAGGAAAATGTGCTTCGTGTGGTTTTTTCCGGAGATTTTCCGTTCGAAGCAATTATCAGTCTTAAAACTTCATCAGCTCTTGAGATTGAACTGATTGCTGAAGCACAGGCTCCTTTTGAAAAGTTGTCATATCCTCCCGCATTCAATACTCCAGACGAAAATCATTACCTTCTTTTTACCGATGGTGAGGGCTTCCTTTTGAAGGCTGATGACAAAGATTACGGAATCGGACGGCAAATCATGCACTCCATGCGTGGTCTGTCGATGCCGTGGATGGGAATCACCGACAGTAATTTTGAAACAGGATACATGGCCATTGTTAATACTCCCGACGACAGCGAAGTTTGGGTAAAACGATACGACGGGCTGGTTTCATTCGAACCGCTCTGGATTTCGCAGAAAGGAAAATTTGGGTACAACAGGAAAATAACGTACCACTTTTTCAGTGAAGGCGGTTATGTGGCGCAATGTAAAAAGTACAGGGAATATGTTTTTGGAAAAAATGACGTGCCAATTACTTTAACTAAAAAGCAAAAGCGGTTTCCGGCCATTGAAAAAATGATAGGGGCACCGCATATTTATGTGTGGGCCGATGCGCGCGAGGTAAGTTTCGCCGAAGAACTGAAAGCATCCGGAATCGAAAAGGCATTCATCCTCTGGAATCCCAATCATCCGCCGTACCCTGTGGAAGGATACGACAATTACCTCAAAGATTTGGGCTATTTGTCAGGAGTGTACGAATTGTTCCGCGATGTTCATTTGCGGGATACCGTCGGGCGAATCAATCCGGACAACAGGCAGGGAACCTGGCTCAACCGGTTTCGTTTTCCGGGATTGTTTCACAAAGTGGCGCTGGTGGAAAAAGATGGCGGGTACCATTATTCCGGTTTTGGTTATGATACCAATCCGAAAACTGTTTTATCTCTTATTCCAGAGTTGCGGACCGACCGCGAAATGGAAGTTTATCCGCACGAATCGTTTTTTCTCGACGGGTTTCTGGCCAGCGGCATTTTTGAAGATTACGGCTCTGAGAATCCGCTTACCCGCACTCAATACAAAGAGGCAGTGATTGAAATGAACGAGTTTTTCGCCGATAAATACAATACTATTGTGGGGGTGGAATGGGGCGCCGATTACGGCGTGCCAACCTCGGCCTATGCGCATGGAATGACTACCCTGCATCATATGCTTTATTCATCACCCCACCGTAACAAAAAAGGTTCAATTTATTATATGGGAGACTGGGGCAACCCTTCGCGGCCTTCGATTATGGTTGGTGAATATGTGGCCGATGAACATTACCACAAATGGGCAATCAATGAAAAAATCAGGGTGCCGCTTTATCAGTTGGTTTACCATGATGCCATTGTAACCACCTGGCGCTGGGATGATGCGAACCACCACATGTCCGAAATCTGGTGGAAAAAGGATTTGTTCAACATTCTCTACGGGACTGCTCCCGTTTGGTGCCTCGACCGCCCGCGCTGGGAAAAATTCAAACATACATTTATTGAAAGTTTCAACAATATTGGTCCCTGGCTGCAGCAAATTGGCTACGACGAAATGGTTTCCCACAGATTTGTCACTCCCGATCATAAAGTTCAGGAAACGGTTTTTTCTTCCGGGAAAAAGGTAATTGTCAATTTTGGAGATAACGATTTCCATTTTCAGAACAAGCTGATAAAAGCCCGATCATTCTCGCCGATTGATAATAATAATTAGTAGCAAATTAAATTAGATGTTCTTATATTTTCGGAAATACCAAAAGTTTTCTCATTTGTGTTAAGTAACATCATTAAATCCGGGAAAAAATTAATTAAATTTGCAAATACCGTGTTCGCACACGGAAAATAACAGGATAGAAAATCAAACTTAAAAAAAATAGTATGAATAAAATTCTCTGGCTTTTCCTTGCAATTTTAATTCTGAATGGGTGCAACAATGTCCCGGATGACGGTTGGACCGAACTTTTTAACGGCAAAGATTTATCCGGCTGGAAACAACTGAATGGTGAAGCGAAATACGAAGCCATTGATGGTATGATTGTGGGCACCACAGTTGCCAACACGCCCAATTCCTTTTTATGTACCGAAGAGGAGTATAGTGATTTTATACTTGAACTCGAAATGTTTCTGGAGGAAGATTTTAATTCGGGCATGCAATTCCGCAGTGAAAGTAAACCGGATTACATGAACGGCCGTGTGCACGGTTACCAGTGTGAGGTGGATCCCTCTGACCGGGCCTGGAGTGCTGGAATTTACGACGAAGCGCGTCGCGGCTGGCTTTACCCGGTGGAGCTGAATCCCGAAGCCAAATCGGCTTTCAAACACGGCGAATGGAATCACTACCGCATTGAGTGCATCGGGCCGTCAATCAGAACCTGGCTCAACGGGGTTCCGGTTGCTCATTTGATTGACGACATGACTCATGAGGGATTTATTGGCCTGCAGGTGCATGGCGTCGGCAATCGGGGTCCCTTCCAGGTGGCCTGGAAAAACATAAAGATAAAGCCCCTAGATTAAAGTTTGCCTGATTCCAGTGTTCAGTCGGGCCTCTGATG
>CAYTLS010000155.1:0-5774 GCA_964438745.1 uncultured bacterium | reverse complement strand
GCTCCCGGAGGCAGGATCACCCCTTTTTCGCCAATGGCATCAACAATGCCCTTGGCCAACAATGTACGCCTCTTTTCATTGATAATGGATTATTACGACTGAATGAGCAGGAAAAAGTGATCAAAATGCTTCGGGACGATATGGGATTGCCGGTGGAAATGCACGATTATTCCCAGCAGTTTCTTACTGCTTTGAAGGGGGTGACTGATCCGGAACAGAAACGGAAGATTATTGGCAAAGAATTTATTAAGGCCTTTGAAGAAATTACAAAGATGCATAAAGACTACAAATATTTAGCTCAGGGGACCCTTTATCCCGATGTAATTGAAAGCCGTTCGGTCAAGGGGAAATCACAGGTTATCAAAAGCCATCATAATGTGGGCGGACTCCCGGAACGGATGAAAATGAAATTGATTGAACCCTTTAATTCGCTTTTCAAAGATGAAGTGAGAAATATCGGCGCCAAATTGGGGATTGCAAAAAATATCATAAATCGCCACCCATTTCCGGGACCCGGATTGGGCGTGCGGATATTGGGTGAAATTACACCCGAAAGAATCGATCTGCTCCAGCGCGCTGATGATATCTTTATCCAGGAACTGCATAATTTTGACTATTATAACAAAGTCTGGCAAGCCTTTGCTGTTTTTCTGCCGGTTCGAACTGTGGGTGTTATGGGCGATCAGCGAACGTATGAAAATGTCGTGGCGCTACGGTCGGTCAATTCCCTGGACGGAATGACTGCTGACTGGTCACAATTGCCTCATGAGCTTCTCAGTAAAGCGGCGAACCGGATTGTCAATGAAATTCGCGGTATCAACCGGGTTGTCTATGACATTACCTCAAAACCTCCCGGTACTATTGAATGGGAATAATAATTTAAATAAGTGTATTGATTTTATGAAAAAACTAATCGTTATCATCATTGCTGTCAGTTGGATCTTTTTAACCGCCCAAAATGAAATGGAACCGGTTCGGTTTTTCGATACAACCGTGACACCTTTTGATACTACCGGGCTGGATAGTGCTGCGTTTCGGGATTCTTTATCAAATTTTCGCATTGGCCTCGATACTGCCTATCTAAAATCAATACAGCAGGTGGACTCTCAGAAAGTGACGTTCATGGAAGGGGTCAATCTTTTCAATGCGCAGAAATACTATGACGCGCTTAAGGTTTTTGAAGAACTAAAAAGTATACCCGCTTACCGGAATAGATTTTTAACAGCCTCTGAAATGATGATCACGAAAACATACTTGCGGCTGGGGAATTTTGAAAAAACTATCTATATGGGCTATGAATTTGAAACCCGCTATAAGAATTCCTCGTATCTGGATGACGTTCAATACACAATTGGCGAAGCTTATATGAGCGAAGGACGCTATAGCGACGCATTACTTTATTATATGAATGTCATGAAACAAACCCCTGACGCTGAATTGATGGAAAAATGTCGTCAGTCTCTGGATATTGTAGTGGATATTTTTATGACTGTAAAAGATCTCGAAGCACTAAAACGGTCGCTGAGCAATGTGAAGTTTTTTGATTTTCTGCTCTCCCTGAAAATTATTGAAAAGAACCATCAAAATGGAAATATCGACCGCCTTGAGCATAATCTGAGCCGGTTGAAACGGAATATTGATCAGCCCTTTTTTCAGGAAGAATTCAACCGGACAATAGAAAAGATTAAAAACCGCAGTGGCGGACATAATTATATCGGTGTAATTTTACCTTTAACCGGTGATCAAAACTATGCCGGGATCGGCAAAGAAATTTTACAGGGTGTCCGCGCTTCGGTACTGCGCTACAATCAAAATGCTGATAAAAAAATCTCCGCAATTGTAATGGACAATAAAGGGGAAATGGTTGCCAGTGTCAAGCATGCTAAATATCTTGCAAAAAACCCCCGGGTTTTAGCGATTTTCGGTCCGGTAAAAAGTGAAAACGTTGTTGCTGTGGCAACCTTTGTAAATGAAGAGGAAATTCCTATGATCTCACCGACTGCCACAGCCAGTGATATCACACAACTTGGGGATTGGTTTTTTCAGGCTAATGTTAACCTGAAAAATCTGGGTGAATACCTGGGTAAATATTGTACGACGGTCAATAATCTCAGCTCTGTGGCCACCATTGCCCCATTGGGTGAATATGGTGAAAAACTAACAGATAGTTTCAGTGAATCCGTGGATATCAATGGTGGCAGAATTGTTTCCCAGCAATGGTACAGCGGAACACCGGAGCAATTAAAAATTCAGATGATGAATATTCGTGAAGCCGGTGTCGATATAGCCAAACTTAAATTGGAAAATAAAATAGAAACACTGCGGGATAGTTTGCGCTATCTCTCGCTTCAACCGGGAAGTCGCTGGAACAGGGATAACCGGTTTCTCAATGTAACAGACTCTGTATGTCAGCTCTATGAACATGGGGTCGTCCGTGAGATGAGTGTTCGGGAAATGTTGCGCTATACCGGCATGATGACCCGCGATGATTTTCAGATACCACGGCCTGATTCACTTGACCATAAAATTCGCAGTATTGACGGTTTTTTTATCCCTGCCAGTACATCAGACCTCAAATATATTGTTCCGGCGCTAAAATATTATAATTTTTATGCCAATATCTACGGGACACGAAACCTGGTCAATGCCGAACTACTGGCTAACAACCGGTCAGCGGCCCGGGGGTTTTATTTTATCTCCGATTATTATATTGACGAATCTTCACAGCGCTATAAACAACTCGCTGATGATTATACCCGCATCACCGGTGAAAAGCCGAAACGCTTTGGTGTTTATGGCTTTGATACCATGGAAGTACTCCTGCTGGCCTATTATAATTCTGATATCACCCGCGAAGATGTCAGGATTAAACTGGCTGATATGCCGGTCTACTATGGATTGGGAAGAAATATTTCTTTTACCGGCAACCAGCCGAGCAGTAATTCCTGTGCCTATATCATTACTTACAGACGCGGCCGTCAGATCCCTGTGGCCCGGGTTGAAGAGGGCGAAATTATACCGCTGGATTGATTGCCTCTGTTGTCATTATAATATAAAAACTCAATTGCCCCTTTCTTAGATTTTCAATGTGAATTTGGAAAAAATTTCATATATTTCTATGTTTGCATGAAAATGGAATAAACCTAATTTGTGGAGAAAAAAATGGATATTCAAACACAATTAAAGCAAGATATGATGACCGCAATGAAAGCCAGGGAAATGGAAAAAGTCAATACCATTCGCAGCTTGCGTGGCGCGATCAAAGATAAAGCAATTGAATTAAAAAAAGATGAACTGTCCGATGAGGAAATCATGGGCGTCCTGACCAAAGCCGCCAAACAGCGGCGGGATTCCATCGCATCTTACAAAGAGGGTGGCCGTGATGACCTGGTGGCTGAAGAAGAGAAAGAACTGGCCATCATTGAAAAATATCTTCCCGAACAAATGAACGAGGATGAAGTGACTAAAATCGTGACAGAAGTGATCGAACAGACCGGTGCATCCTCCATGGCTGACATGGGAAAAGTGATGGGCGCGATCATGCCGAAAGTTAAAGGCAAAGCCGACGGCAATATGGTACAGACGATTGTACGTGGAAAATTAGGATAATATTATATGACCAGTATATTTGATATAATTGTTTTGGTTTCTTTGGGAATTTTTGGATTCCTGGGATTAAAAAACGGACTGATTGATGAACTGGCAACCTTGATCGGGGTTATCCTTGCGATTATTTTCAGTTCGGAATACTATTCGATTGGCGCAACTATTGTGCGGTCACTGTTCAGAGTCAACGAGGCTTTTGGGGCTGTGCTCGGCTTTATTTTGATATTTATCGCCATTTACCTGACCTGCCTTCTGATCGCCTGGGCGATTCAGAGTTTTGTGAAGATGATTAAACTGGAATGGCTCAATAAAGCGGCCGGTCTGATATTTGGTGCTTTCAAAGGCTTTTTGATTATGGCCATGGTGGTGTGGGTAATTTCGGTGTTCCGGGATTTTGAACTGGAAGACAAACTCTCCCAACAATCGGTGAGTTACAATATACTGGAAGATTTTACAGATTCCACGGCCCGGTTTTTTGGCTATGATGATGATCTGGATCGAATGGCGACAGCGATACGAAAAATATTCGGACTGGAAACGGACCAAATGATATAATCTTATGAATAGAAATGATAATTTAAAATTTGAACGAATACTGGAACTTATTTCCCAAAAAGCGCTCTCTTCTTCCGCCCGTGAAATGATTGAGGAGTTTAAACCCCTCCGGAATCTTGATAAAATTCTGGACCGGCAGAAAAAAATTACTGCGCTTCGGGACATCCTGGATGTTGACGAGGACATTCCATTATCAGGTTTCAATGATCTGCGTGAAGAACTGACCCGCTGCAAAGTAGAAAATACCTATTTCAATCCCGATACACTCCACCATTTACGGATGATTCTCGACCAGGTGCGTTCTATCAAGAAACATTACGAGAAACATAAAAAAGAACTGTTGCCACTGGATTCCATCATGATCGGACTCAACGCTTTAAACCCGGTTAAATCCCGAATCGCCAATATTCTGACAGAAGAAAATGAAATACGCGATACAGCCAGCCCTAAACTGGCGGATATTCGCAACAGTATCGCGCGGCTAATGACCAAACTGGATAAGGAAATGGACCGCATGATGGGGATTGCGGCGCGGGGAAATTGGTTGTTTGAAAACAATCCCACCATTCGCAATGGGCGGTTGGTACTGCCATTGAAAGCCGAAGCCAAGCGAAAAATCAAAGGCGTGGTGCATGGTCGCTCGACTGCCGGTACTGTTGTCTACCTGGAACCGATGGTGATGGTGGAAATCAACAATAAACTCAAAGACCTGGAAGATGATGAAAAAGATGAGATCCGCAAAATTCTCATCAAGGTAACGGACTCCATTCGTCCGTTTTTTTATGATATCAATAAAAATATTTATAATCTGTCGCAATTGGACAGTTTGCGATCGTGTGCACAATTTTCCCGTGAATTCAATTCATCCCCCCCTATAATCTCTAAAGAGGATCGGACCTTTGAGCTCCGCGGAGCGCGACATCCTTTACTGGCGTTAGTGACTGAGGTTGTGCCGCTAAATTTTAAGATCAGTGATAAAACCAAAGTGGTACTGATCACCGGCCCTAATGCCGGGGGCAAAACAGTGGCAATGAAAACTGTCGGCTTGTTAACAAAAATGGCCATGTCCGGTTTGCATATTCCGGCGGAAGTGGAAAGTAGAATTCCCTATTTTGATACCTTTTATGCTGATATTGGAGATTTTCAATCCATTGAAGAAAGTCTCTCCACTTTTTCTTCTCATATTTCCCATCTGGTTGAATTTCTGGATCATATGACACCTTATACATTGATTTTGATCGATGAACTGGGAACCGGCACCGATCCCATCGAGGGCTCTTCGCTGGGGCAGGCCATACTGGAAAAATTCAGCGAGAAAGATGCCTTTACGATTGCTACCACGCACCACAGTTCCCTTAAAGCCTTTGCCGACAATACCGATTATGTTATGAACGCGGCAATGGATTTTGATACTGATAATCTGTCACCCACTTATAAATTCCGCGCCGGTATGCCCGGTTCCAGTTACGCCCTGGAAATCGCCAGACGCATGGGGCTGGACCAAAAGATCATTGAGCGGGCAACTAATATTATCGGAAAAGGACAGGTTAAACTGGAAAAATTGCGGATCGAGATTGACCGTGAAAAAACTGAATTGGAAAAGAAAAAGAAAG
>CAYTLS010000154.1:0-5820 GCA_964438745.1 uncultured bacterium | reverse complement strand
GGCGCTTCGAAACTGGTTCCCAAATACAATGTGGGAACCAGTAGATTGGCACCAGGAGATTAGTACCGGTAGAATAAGCCTGTAAAATGGTAAAAGCAGGTCTGTTTCACCGGAAATAAATGTCTGTTTATCCGTTGAGAAGACCTGCTTTTTACCGGCAGTCAATTATCTAGAGTGAAATATATTATTTCAGGTATTGTTTGCCTTGTTCTAAAAAATCTGATTCTGTTATTGGTCCAACCCATTTATGTTGAATAACACCCTGTGGATCAATTAAAAAGGTTGTTGGAATTCCTTCAATTCCTCCGTAATTATCTAAAAGCGATTGAATTTTTGATTGTTCAACAAATAGAATCGGATAATTCATATTATTTTCTTTAGCGAAGGGTTTGATTTTAGTCAGATCTTCTCTAAAACCAGAGACACCAAGAATGACAAGCCCCTGATCTTTATATTTATCATACATTTCTATAAAATCAGGAATTTCGACCCGGCAGGGTGGACACCAGGTGGCCCAGAAATTCAGTAGAATAACTTTGTCTTCATAGGTATCCAGCGTGACTTCATTACCCTCAAGATCGACTAGGTTAAAATCCGCTGCTTTGCTGCCGATGGCGCCGGAGGCCTTTTCTGCTCTGATTTCTTTTTGGACGGCAGGCTGTGACTTTTGGGCTTCTTTATCAGCCTGGCTTTGCTCTTCTTTTGAACATGAAACCGCTACTATCAGGATTGACAGCAGGGCAATTATTAAAACTGTTTGCTTTCTTAACATAAATTCTCCCTTTGTTAATTGTTTAGTGTTGCGTGCATTTTTTTGATGAAAACTTCGGGTTCCACAAATCCCAGTGTTCTTTGCTTAACCACCTCTTCACCCTGATCATTAATAAAAACGATTGTGGGCACACCTTTGACATCATATTGCTCTTTCAAATCTTTGATTTTACCTTTGGCGCCGCTGGTCAGGTCCACTTTGATCAAATCGAACTCTCCGGACAATGCAATGATTTCCTGGTCTGTGAAAGTAAATTTATCCAGTTCCTTACAGGGAATACACCAATCAGCATAAAAATCAATGATCACCGGTCTTTCATTGCTCATGGCGGTGGTATAGTAATCATCGGAATAATGTTGCCAGGCCATTTTTTCCGTGGCGCTCGTATTATCCGTTTTGGACAGATAACCGGCGGCGAAAATTGCCAGGATCGCCAGAGATTTTTTAAAATAAGAAAATACTTTTGAAGAATCGCCGGCTCTATTGAATATCAGCAGATAGATACCGGAAATGATCAGGAACAGGGGCAGTAAAATTGTGAAAATGTTATTGGGTATAATAGGATTCAGAAAATAGAGGGCCATCCCAAGAAGAATGAGACCAAATATGGTTCGGACACCCACCATCCAGTCACCGGCTTGCGGAAGATTGGATATTTTGCCACTGAAAAAGGCCAGGAATATGAATGGAATACCCAGTCCTACGGACAGAGTGAAGAACATTGAAAAGCCGATAAAGGGATTACCGGTGGCAGCCACATAGGTCAGCAGCCCGATGACAAAGGGGCCGATACAGGGGGCGGCCACGATTCCCATGGTCATTCCCATTAGTAACGCGCCGAAATAGCCGGTTTTTGAGCCACCGCTGAGATTGGTTAAAAAGGAGGGTAATCCGAATTCGTAAAGCCCGAACATGCTTAAGGCCAGGGCAATGAGAACAGCCGCGATAAAGATCAGCACAAGCGGATTGGTCATAAAGGAGCCGAGTAAGCCGCCGGACATGGCCGCCACAGTTCCGATGGTGGAATTGATAATGGCCATTCCCAGTACATAGATCAGGGCCAGTACAATAGTCTTGCCCTTGCTGTTGGAGGCTTGACCGCCAAAATAACTCATAGTTATGGGAATCAGCGGATAAACACAGGGAGTGAGTACCAACCCAAGGCCGCCCAGCAATATTAATAAATAGGTCAGAATGATCCCTTTTTGGGTAAAGGATTCCGCCACATTAAAACTATTGGAACTCTCATCATTATCAACTTCTCCAACTGGTGCCGATTGTTTCGTTTCTGTGCTCAGGTCGGTGAATATCTCTTCATTGATAGAATTTATTTTAGCGGGATCATTGACGATGTTGATCTCTTTTTCTACAGACGCGCTTTCAGGGGGCAGACAGGAAGTGTTATTGCAGCCCTGGTAGGTCAACTGACCTTTCAGCATAACCGGGCCGCTGACATCGTCAGCTAGTTTACCATGGACATAAATAATGATGTCACCGTCATATAGCGCGAAAGGTTCGTCGGATATGCTGAGTTCAACCAGTTCATGCTCAGGGTAGGTTATGCTGGTGATCTCATAGCTATCAGAGGTTTCGAATGTTACGGCGGTGGGGATACTAAATTCGTCAAGGGGTTGCCAGGAATTGATATGCCACGGATGTTTGATATGAACCAGGACAGCGGCAGAAAATTCACCGCCTTTCATAACAGCATCGGTGGATAATGCGGTTTCTACATCGAGAATACTTTCAAATTGTCCGAAAAGTCCAACTGAGAGTAGCAGTGTCAAGGTGATAATAAATGCAATTTTTCTCAAAACATATTCCTCAAATTTTTTATTATTCTAATTTTAACTGCTGCTTTGATAGCCATTGCAGCCGGTGGTTACAAATTATCTATAATTTAATGATTGCGGTGGGTTTGGATTGCTCGGCAATGGATATTTTGAATTTATGAGCATTTTTAATTCTGAAATCCTCAAAAAGTTTAATGACCAGGTCACGATGATTGTTTTCTTCACTCAGGTGCGCCAGGATCAGGTGTTTCATTGTGCTGTTTTGATTGAGCTGCTGAAAAAGTTCCAGGGATTCCTTATTTGATAAGTGGCCATCACGGCTTTTGATGCGCATCTGGACCTTGAGTGGGTAAGGCCCGGTTTTCAGCATCACGGGATCATGGTTGGATTCCAGAAATACCAAATTAAAATCATACTCTTTTAGCTGATAGATAACCGATTGCAGGGGCTTGCCAATATCAGTCAGATGAGCGATATTTTTGCCATTACCGGAAACAATAAAACCTACCGGGTCAGTGGCATCATGGGGAATATGAAAGGATTTCAGTTGAATATCGCCGATTTGGAGGGTATCGCCGGCGGTAAAGTGCTTCACTATTATTTTTTTCAGAACATTTTCAGGTAAGACCGACTGGGTCAACCGCGTCATGTAGACAGGAATTTTGAATTTCCTGGCAAAAACGCCGATGCCCCGGTAATGGTCGCCATGATCATGGGTAAGCACGATGGCCCGTATTGCCTCAGGATGCAGGTTGATTTCCCGCATCCTTCGACATATTTCTTTATTACTGAATCCCTGATCGATGAGGAGGGCAGTTTTTCCGGATTCGATATAAGTGGCATTGCCCTTACTGCCACTGCCTAAATTACAAAAAATCATTTGCCTGTCCGGCCTCTTTCAGTCATGGGAATATTGGACGCACAAAGGGGACAATTTTCCGGTTTGTAAGTGGGAATATCATATCTTACCAATGTTTTATAATCAATGCCAAAATCAATTTTATCACCGGAGCGGTCGATCAGCGTACCAACGCCCATCACTTTGCCGCCGTATTCGGCCACCAGGTCCAACAGTTCATAGACGGAACCCCCTGTGGTCACAACATCGTCTACCACCAGAACACGGTCTCCCTTTTCAATATGAAAGCCGCGTCGAAGAACCAATTTTCCATCGACTCTTTCAGCAAAAATACTTTTGACAGAGAGTTCACGGCCCACTTCATGACTGATAATAATACCGCCGGTGGCTGCGCCTAAGATCACGTGGGGCTTTTTGTTTTCGAATTTCAGGGCTATTTCTTTGCATAATTTCTCGGTTAATCGCGGGTATTGAAGAAGTGTGAATTTTTCTACATAAGTATCGCTATGCAGTCCGGAGGTCAACAGAAAATGGCCTTTCAGCACTGCGCCACATTCCTGAAAAAGTTCGTCAAATTGTTCTTTTTTCATGATTTAGTCCTCTATTTTAAAAAGTTCGCTATATTTCTTGGCGGCATTTTTAACATTGTTTGGAAATTCACCCTCCGGCGCAAAGATAATTCCGCGGGAGACATTGATCAGGCCGGCGCCATTCTTTTTACAGGCTTCCACGGCAGTATCAACGGCGCCGCCCTGGCTGCCGACACCGGGTATCAAAAAAGGCAGCCCTGGGAATTGTTCACGGACATCCAATAATTGTTGCGGTTTGGTAGCGCCCATGACCATACCGACATTGCCTTTTTTATTGAGTGAATCACAAATTTCCGCGGTTTTGATATAGAGCGGCTTGCTCTCCCCGTGATCCTGCAGTTCTCTTCCCGAAGGATTGGAGGTCACACAGAGCACGAAGCAACCCTTGTTTTCATCTTCGATAAAGGGTGAAATGCTCTCGGAACCCAGGTAGGGACTCAAGGTAATGCAATCAAAATTCAGCGTTTTCGTCAATGCTTTGGCGTAAAACCGGGAACTGTTGCCAATGTCGCCGCGCTTGGCATCACCGAGCAGAATAATATCTTCCGGCACCAGCGCCAACAAGTCTTCCAGAATTTTCCAGCCCCGCCATCCCCAAACTTCGAAAAAGGCCAGGTTGAATTTATAGGCCGGCGTAAAATCTTTGGTTACTTCAATAACTTCCTTACAGAAATTAAAAACTCCCTCAACGCTTTTTTCAAATTTGTCAGGGAGTTTTGCCGGGTCAGGATCAATACCAACGCAGAGGTAAGTATTTTTCCTATCTAAACTTTCGTTCAATTTCGTAATGTAATTCATTGTGAAATAATTCCTCTTTTTTTCAATGCCAAATTTAAATCAATCAAAGCATTTTACAAAATTATAAATTTTATTTGGTTAAGTCAGCGTTTTTAGGAGCGTAAGGGCTGATGATATTAATCTGCACCGGCAATTTCATCTTTATTTCCACCGTATTAAAAGTTAGATGAGATGCACTTAAAATTATGACCTTGCACAAAACCTGTTTTGCAGTTAGCATCAGCCTTGCAATAGCTAAAGATAGTCAATAAATTGAACTGGAATTAAAACAAAATAGTCGGAGGACCTATGTCAATTCTCAGTAAGATCCAGAATTTACTGGACAAGAACTCGGTGAAATATACGATCATTATTCATTCACCGGCATTTACAGCCCAGGAAATTGCCGCCTCCTCATTTATTTCGGGCAAGGAACTGGCGAAGAGTGTTATACTGAATATCAATGGCGATATCGTTATGGCGGTATTACCGGCTGCCAGGCGATTGGATTTCCGGCAGTTGAAAAAATATTTTGAAACCGATGAAATAAACCTGGCGTCAGAATCGGAATTTCACAATATATTCCCGGAATGTAAAACCGGCGCTATGCCGCCATTTGGCAATCTTTACGATATAAAGACCTATGTTTGCAAAGGGTTTGGCGGGCAGAAATATATTACCTTTAATGCCGGCAATCACCGGGAACTGGTACGTATGAAATATGCCTGTTATGAAAAGTTAGTGACGCCTGTGCCGATCGAGATGACCATTGAATAAAAAAAGGGTTAAACCATTCTGCTTCTTTTGTTCAGATATTCCACCAATCCCAAATCCAGAGTGCGGTCGGTAGTCATAAATTTGTAGTCAATATGATTATTGAGACATTTATTTTTGATATCCTCAATAAAATTACTGACAGAAACCCGGTAATCCTTGCGAATATGCTGGGATTCCGTGGTCAGGGTATTTTTATTTTCCAGGTCAACAAATTTGGTTTGGCGGTCAAAATTAAATTCCAGTTCATTTTTG
>CAYTLS010000153.1:0-5825 GCA_964438745.1 uncultured bacterium | reverse complement strand
CCCACTCCACGGGTACCGGCAGAGATTCAGAGGGGTAAAGTCATCAACAAAAAAGGCGTGGATGTGACCGAAAACTTTGTTCGCGGCGCCAAAGAAGCTGTGACCATTACAAAACTTGCGAATTGTAAAAAAGCTATTCTGAAAGCCCATTCTCCTTCCTGCGGGTTTGGGATAATCTATGACGGTACTTTCTCCCATACAAAAGTCAAGGGAAATGGTATCTTTGCGGAAATGCTGATTCAGGAAGAGATTGAGGTCATGACAGAGCAGGACTTAGGTTGAATTATACATTTTTATGAATAGTGCAGGCTAATAATTTGATTGTTCCACATTATAATTAACCTGAACTCGTTCTAAGAAAATTACTCATTAACATCAGTTTTAGATTTCCCTTGTTCTCCCTTTAAAAGTTGCAAATTCAGTTGCAAATCCTGGCTCATGATTGGCTCAGATGGAGAGATGCCACCTGCCTGCACCAGGCGGGGAGGGTTTGAAACAAATTTTCCGAGCAAAAATTTTTGACACTATCGATTAATCCCGAAGGGAAGACATTATTATAACTCACAATCAAATAGAGGATAAACTCCGTAGGAGTGTAAGAATCCCCCTCAAACCCCGCCCTCAAATTGTTGACAGGTTGTATTTCGAACAGTTTTCTGCAGGCGCACCCTGGCTCCTTCCTCACCCCGTCGATAGGCATCAAACAAGACAGTCAGTTGCTGCTTTGTTATGGGAATCCCGGTCGCTGTTTGTATCTCCCTCAAATCAATCATAAGGGTAGAAAACTTTCCAGGTAAAGCTTCTAAAATATCCGTATTCAAATAGTGGTGTTCGTAGTAAATCTCAGCATAATTACCCTTTCCTTTATGAACAAAATACTCACAGTCGTCCCTATCTATGATGGATGCGCTTTTCTGACATTTTGCGAGACATGCCGAATCCACAATCTCTTTCTCACATCCAACAATCTGCTGCAAAAGACACGCCCGGCTCTGCATCATCAAAACCGGATGGAAAATACTGAAAAATAATTGAAAATCTTTCGGTTGTTTGATGCTGTTGATCTGGTACTTATTCAACTCACTGGAAACAAATCCTCCTTTGCAGTTCAGGTCTTTCTGTAAGCAACGCATGCTGTAAGAATTTGTCAGATTCAGGTAGGGACCGGCAATCCAGGGGATATTTCGTTCTCTGGCAGCAAGGCCGATTCCGGTGTTATTGGCGACAATTATTTCAGGCCTCACTGCATTTAAAATATCCAATGCTTTTAAATAATTGTCTCCGATCAAAATCGCCGGAAACCAGGGAATCAATTGGCGATACTTACAAAATAAATTTATTAGGTCTTCACGATTAACAAGATCATTTGGCAATTTATAGAAAATTTTAAAATTATTTGCTGACAGATCAATATCATCCGGTGAAGAAACCAAAAGAGATAATTCCGGATGGTCAAATTTATGTTCTTCGGAAGGGTATGCAGGTAGAGTGACCGGTTCAATTAGTACACCCTTTGTTGTAAAATGGTTTATAATTTCCCATCGCATTTGTGCCAGGTCCCGAAACGGCAAGAACAATCCTTTATCTAATTGTTTAATATCGATTTGATCCAGATTGTAATGGGATTGATTGATTGCCTTCATTTTTTTGAAAATCATATTTTTTGTGAGAACCGATTTTTCATCATCAGCCTTTTGTAATGGACTTTTTGAATAAAGAGTCCTTTTCTTGGATGGCGTAAAAACAGTCATTTCCAAATAATTTGACTGCTGACCTTTTATCACCAGTTGCATGGGAATTTTTTCAATTTTTGAAAAATTAACAATCGTTTCCAATGCCACCTGATCCGCTGCTTTATCACTACTTTTATTTATGCTACTGGTTTGATTATCTTTTTGTGAAAAATAATTCCGGGAAAAGTCTCTTGGACTGTCGATAAACATACTCCGTGACACATTTCCCCTCAGATACCCATTGGTGAAGTCACGATTAAAAACAGAATAAAGATCATCTATATTGTCATCAATGGGTTGATTGTTTAAATAATTATCCAGGTGCTTCCGCCATTTCTCAACCACTGTATATACATAATTGAAGCCTTTGATACGGCCTTCTATTTTCAAGGAATGGACCCCGGTTTTTACCAGTTCCGGCAAATCAAAATAGGCAGAATTGTCTTTCAGGTTCAGCGGATATTTTATCCCTTTTTCTGTTTTTTGATATTCCATTCGACAGGGTTGGCTGCAGCGGCCCCGATTACCGGACTTGCCATCCAATACTGAACTCATATAACAAAGACCGGAAAAAGCAATACAATAGGAGCCGTGCACAAAGACTTCGGTTTCGATCCGGTTCGCTTTCGCAATAGTATGTAAGTCTTCAATCTCTTTAAGATTCAATTCCCGCGACAGATTGACCCGGTTGACAGAATATCTGGCAAGGAATTCAATTTGGCCCCGATTATGTGTGGTCATTTGAGTTGACGCGTGGACTTTAATTGTTTTGAAATACTTGGTAAGAAGGTACAGCAACCCTAAATCCTGCACAATGATCCCATCAAGATCGATATTGTTCAGTTTATTTAACAATTTAACCACTGTGGGAATTTCTGTTTCCAAGAGCACAATGTTCAAAGTAAGATAGACTTTGCATGAATGATCATGGGCCAGGTTGATAACACCAACCAATTCCTCAAAAGTAAGGTTTTGGGCCCGGTCCCTGGCGTTGAATTGCGCCAGGCCACAGTAGAGAGCGTCTGCGCCGGCCAGTATCGCGGCTTTGATAGCATTCACATCACCGCCGGGGGCTAATAATTCCAATCGTTTTTCCATAATTCCTGTAAGTTAAGGTATATTCATTCCTTATTCAATTCTCGTACCATCAATTTTCTGAAATGAAAAAGGGTCATCCTTATGAACACCATTTCAAAGGTCTGAGGATCATTTAAAAGGAGGAGATAACCTCAAATATATTAATCAAAGCCATTAAAAATCTTTAATTCATTTAGTAGACAAAAATAAAATTATTCTCTATATTGACTAGTTAAAGTAAACTAAATGGAAAATAGTTCGAATGATTCATTATTAAATTTAACACAAAAACTTTGGAGGGGTTATGATCTTTCTCGTTCCCATTGCATCAATTCTGGCGCTGTTTGCAGCGTTGATCTTTTTTCTCTGGATACTCCGGCAGGATGTTGGCAATGAAGATATTCGCCGGATTTCAGGCTATATCCGATCCGGCGCAATGGCTTATTTAAGACGACAATATAAAACTGTCGGCATTTTCTTTGTCACCGTTTTCATTATCCTACTTTTTGTAGCCTACGGACTGAATGCCTTAAGTGTCTATGTTCCTTATGCTTTTATTACCGGCGGCTTGTTCTCCGGTCTCTGTGGATTTTTGGGAATGTCGGCATCGACACTGACAGCCAATCGCACCACCAATGCAGCACGCGGTTCTTTGAATGGCGCCTTAAGAATTTCTTTTCGCGGCGGCAGCATTATGGGACTGATTGTGGTCGGCTTCGGGCTTTTGGATATTATTATTTGGTTTGCCGCACTCAACGCCTGGGCTGACATGACACTGCATGAAATCACAACCACCATGTTGAGTTTTGGTTTCGGTGCTTCATCCATGGCGCTGTTTGCCAGGGTTGGTGGTGGAATCTTCACCAAAGCGGCTGATATGGGCGCTGACCTGGTAGGCAAAGTGGAAGCCGGTATTCCGGAAGACGATCCGCGAAATCCCGCTGTTATTGCGGATAATGTGGGTGACAATGTCGGTGATATTGCCGGTCTTGGCGCTGACCTTTATGAATCCTTTGTCGGCTCTATACTCGGTACAGCTGCCCTGGCCATCAGTGCCTTTTCGGCTTTTTCAGTTGAAAGGCAATTTGATGCTGTGATTTTACCGATGATCATCGCCAGTGTTGGAACACTGTGCTCAATGGTGGGGATTTTCGTCATCAAAGCCAAGGAAGACGATGGACAGATGGGATTATTAAAAGCCATTAACCGGGGAATTAATTTGACTTCTGCCCTGACTATGCTAGCCAGTTTCGCGGTGATCAAAATAATTTTCCCAGGACTCCTCTGGCAGCTATTTATTCCCATCATTACCGGTACATTAGCCGGAGTTGTGCTGGGATATGCGACGGATTTTTATACCAACGCCGCTTTCAGTCCGGTAAAAAAGATTGCCGCCCAGGCGAAAACTGGTCATGCGACAGTGATTACATCGGGCCTTTCAGTTGGATTAATGTCCACCGCACCCTCTTTTATTATTATAATAATCGCTATGATTATCTCTTTTGGTACTGGTGGCGGATTCGCTGATTTTTCTGCCGGGCTTTACTCTATCGGACTAGCTTCGGTAGGTATGATGAGCACACTGGGTATCAATCTTTCAATCGATGCTTTTGGTCCGATCGCTGATAATGCCGGTGGTATTGCGGAGATGGCAGAACTACCCAGCCAAACACGAAGACGTACTGATGCCCTGGATGAATTGGGAAATTCCACTGCCGCTCGCGGCAAAGGTCTGGCAATCGGTTCCGCAGCGCTAACCGCTATTACACTGATCTCAGCCTTTATTGAAAATATTCGCATGACTATCATGCAACTATACGAAGCCAATCCCAACTACCTGGACCGTTTTCGTCAGATCGATAATATTGATATCGTAATCAACAGTACCGCCAATGAACTGCTGGGTTATTTAGGTGGGGCGATTATGGACCTGCGTTTTATTATCGGACTGTTTATCGGCGGTATTATCTGTACAACCTTTACCAGTAAAACCACTGATGCAGTTTCCCAGGCGGCCGGTGAAATGATCGAAGAGGTCCGCCGTCAATTTCGCACAATTAAAGGTGTCATGACCGGTGAAACCCGTCCCGATTATGAACGTTGTGTTCAGATATCCACGATCGCTGCCCAGAAAAAAATGATCAATCCCGCCATAACCGTGATCTTTACACCGCTGATCACTGGAATGATCCTGGGGCCAATCGCCATTATCGGGCTCTTGCTTGGCAGTCTGCTGGTGGGATTTTTATTCGCGATTTTTATGGCTAATTCCGGTGGTGCCTGGGATAATGCCAAAAAATATATCGAACGCTCCAAATCAGAAACCAAGGACCGTATTTTTGACAATATCAAACTGGCATCCCGCAAAGGTCTCTGGCCCTTCTTCTTTTCTCATGAATACAAAAGATTTCTCTATGAACTGGTTAATATGAATCCTGCTGCATTCAGTATTGATGTGGAAGAATCAGAATACCTGGACCGCATGATACGGTATATTAATGAGAACTATTTAAAAAAAGGAAAACCCCTGGATTTTCTGATTCAGCATTTTGGTAAGGATGATTTTGTTGAGACCATTGATCCGGAGCTGAATAGATATTTTGATGACCTGAATAAGCATGACAGGATCATGTTCAAAGAGTTTTTACGTCTGAAACCGGAAGAATATGACTTGATTAATGAAATGATGGAAGTCAAAGAAAGATACACCGAGATCATGGACTCCTATGCCGCTGCCGTCACCGGCGATACCGTGGGTGATCCCTTAAAGGATACGTGTGGGCCTTCTCTCGATATTGCCATTAAACTGGCGACTATGGTCAGTATTATCGGAATTGGTTTTATCATGAAATATAATCTGGCTGATAAGTGGTTTTAATCTATTTTAGTTAATATCCTCAATACAAAAACGCCCCGGTTATTTTCGGGGCGTTTTCTTGTAGAATAATTTTTCAAAGCGTTCTAACCTACATTATTCATAAAAATATGAACAATGCCCGCTTCGCGCCGATACGT
>CAYTLS010000152.1:0-5853 GCA_964438745.1 uncultured bacterium | reverse complement strand
ACGGACGGGAATTCAAGCATGATAAAGTGCAAAATTTTGTTGATCATCTTTATTGGGGGGTTGGATTTGACCTTTTATTTGGCGGTGTCTATGAGAGAATTGATAAATTGGCCGGTGAAATTACCACCTATACCGACCGTGTTACCATCCAGGGTGACGCCGAAGCCAAAGCCGGTGCCGGTGGTATGGGATTTGGTCTGGATTTCGGAATGGCGGCCGATGTTAATGAAAAAATATCAGCCGGTATTCATTTTCAAAATCTGATCAGCAACATAACCTGGGGCACTATGAATATCGATCTGGAAGAGGGTGAAAGCACTTTAAAAGCGGAATACTCCTATTCTATCGATTTAATGAGCAGTCAGTTTTTTGGTGAAGATGTAGATTCTCTGCTGGAAGAAGGAATTAACAAGGATACAACCTACACAATTGAAAGTTTTGGCACCTCAGTTCCAGCCGGTTACAATATCAGCGGCTCCTATAAATTCAATGAAAAAGTTACCCTGAATTCGGCGATTTTCGGTCATTTTACCGATGATTTTGGTCTTAGCCGGCTTCCTAATATTTCAATTAGTGCAAACTATTCGCCGGTTAAATGGTGGCCACTAACTCTTGGTATCGGCACAGTGCGGCAGCATGATCTTGCCTGGAGTTTTGGTACCGGATTGAATTTCAACAAGTACCGCCTGGATTTCGGCATGATGCAGTATGGCGGGATGTTCAATTTTTCACGAGGCTTCTTCCTGGCGCTTGACCAAAGTTTTTATTTCTGATACAAAATATTGTAATTGTTAATATTAGAGGCGACATTATTGCGATGTCGCCTTTTTTTCTGACCGATCAATGGAAACTGCCCTTTTCTTTTGTAACCCATTTTCATAACTTCTATCATATTTTATTACATTTTTGGAGGAAAAAAATGAAGAAACTAACTCTTTTTACTTTTATAATCATATTAAGCCTTTTCATCATAGGCTGTTCTAAAAATTATAATAACAAATCAGTAGAGATTGAAGAAAAAATTACTACAAAAGTTTCCGGTGTTGGTGATGAATTATTATTTAAATTCATCCCCGGTGAATATCACAATCATCCGACCTTTGCCGTCTGGGTGGAAGATATGGAAGGAAATTATCTCCATCCCCTCTATGTGACCAAATCCGTATCCAGCGGTATCTGGGGACATGGTGAATTATCTCCCGGCAAATGGCGGGACAAACCCGGAAAGGCGGTTCGCACTGCTGCCCTTCCTTACTGGTTTCATAAACGGGGTGACGGCACCATGCCGGCCATTCCTGATACTGAATATTCCCTTCCGGATGCTGTCACCAGCGCTACTCCGGAAGCGGGTTTTTACCTAAGAACGAATTCCGGTGTGAAAGGCAATACACCCTATCGTATTCTGATGGAACTCAATCAGACCTGGGACTGGAATGAGTACTGGCACAACAATAAATTTCCCGGTGACATGGATTATAAGACCTCCAGCCAGCCGGCACTTGTTTACGCGGTCACTATTTATCCCGATTCAGAAATGAAAACCTATCATTTGAATCCCATCGGCCACAGTCACTACTCAGGAAAAAACGGCCTGTTATATACAGACCTGAGCACCTTTACCACAGCACTGGAAATATTTGATGACATAGAAGTAACCCTCAAATAGGTGATATTATGAGAATTATATACAAATACATTTTATTTTTATTATTGATAACAACCACTATTTTCGCACAAACCGCCAGAATCAGCGGCCGGGTAATCGATGCCGATACTAACCAACCGCTTGCTTTTGTAAATGTTATTGTCCTCAATACGGAAATCGGTGCGGCTACCGATCTGGACGGTAATTTTATTATCACCGGAATGGAACCGGGATTTTACCGGTTAATGGCCTCCTTTATCGGCTATGAAATCGGCTATTCCGATGAAATCGAAGTGAATAGCGGAAAAAACGCCTTTGTTACCATTGAATTACAGCAGAAGAATATAGAATTGGGCACCGTAACCGTACGGGCGTCCACTTTTGAAAAAATCGAAGAGAGTCCGGTCTCTGTACAGCAAATACAAGTCTCTGATATTGAAAAAAATCCCGGCGCAAACCGTGATATTTCCAAAGTGATCCAGTCTTTTCCCGGTGTCGGCGGATCGGTCGCCTACCGAAATGATGTTATTGTCCGTGGCGGCGGCCCTTCTGAAAGTGTTTTTTACCTGGATGGCATCGAGATTCCCAACCTAAATCATTTTGCCACACAGGGCGCCTCCGGCGGTCCCGTGGGAATCATCAATCCCGATTTCATCCAATCGGTAGATTATTATTCCGGCGCTTTTCCCGCCAATCGCGGGGGCGCGTTGAGTGGCGTCTTTAATTTTAAGCAAAAAACCGGCAACCGTGAACAGACGAATCACCGCGCTGTGATCGGCGCTTCGGAGCTGGCACTGACAATGGACGGCCCGCTGGGAGAAAAGACCACCTATCTGGCCTCTGTACGCCGTTCCTACCTGGAGTTTTTGTTTTCAGCGCTGGGCCTTCCCTTTCTGCCGACCTTTAATGATTACCAGATCAAAACCGAGACACAATTCGATACCAAAAACAAGTTAACGATTGTTTCCTTAGGTGCTTTGGATCAAAACAGGCTAAATCTCGATATTGACGAACCCAGCGAAGACCAACAGTATATTCTGAATTATTTACCGGAATCAGACCAGTGGAATTATATGATCGGCGCCAATTATACACATTTTAAAGGAAAAAGCTTTCAGAATTATATCGTCTCCCGCAATATGCTAAATAATGAATCTTTTAAATATAAAAATAACAATGAAGACCTGAATAAAACCCAGGATTACAAATCCCAGGAAATCGAAAATAAATTCCGGTTTGAGAACACGGCGCGCTATAAAGACTATAAAATCACTGTAGGCGCCGGATTACAATACGCGAAATATAATAACGAGACATATCAGCAATTATTTCTCAATGGAAATATTGTTGAGAAAAACTATGATTCCGAACTGGATCTGTTTAAATATTCCGGCTTTGCACAGGTCAGCAAGCCGGTACTCAACCAGCGTCTGAACCTCTCTTTTGGCATTCGTACTGATTTTAATAATTTTTCTTCCTCCATGTCCAATCCGATAGATCAACTCTCGCCACGGTTTTCCGGTTCTTACGCTTTGACAAAAAAATGGAATATCAACTTCAATACAGGACGATATTATCAGCTTCCCGCTTATACTACACTGGGTTACAGAGATAACAATGGTGTTTTGGTCAACAAACAAAATGATCTGAAATATATTGGCGTTAATCATTATATTGCCGGGGTTGAATTTCTGCCATACGTGGATTCCCGCATTGCTGTGGAAGGATTTTACAAAGATTACTCCCAATATCCTTTTTCTATACAGGATTCTATCTCCATTGCCAATAAGGGTGGCGATTTTGGAGTCATCGGTGATGAAGAAGTCACCTCTACCAGTGAAGGCCGTGCTTATGGAATGGAAATTTCCGGTAGAATCAATCTACCCTCCCGCCTGGATTTAATATTTGCCTATACCTATGTCCGCAGTGAATTTGAAAATTATAACGGTGACCTGATCCCAAGCAGTTGGGACTCACGACATATTTTTACAGGAACCATGACCAGAGCATTTAAGAAAGGCTGGCAGGTTGGCGGTAAATTGCGCTATCTTGGCGGCTTGCCCTATACCCCTTACGATATGGAAAAGTCAGCCCTGGTTTCCGCCTGGAATACACAGGAACGTCCCTTTTGGGATTACAGCCGGTACAATGACGAGCGTCTCAATTCCTTTGTGCAACTGGACCTGAGGGTTGATAAACAATTTAACTTCCAAAACTTCGCTCTGCTGCTTTACCTTGATATTCAGAATGCTTTGAATTATCAGACTAAAGAGCAGGATATTGTCATTGTAGCAACCGATGAAAATGGCAACAGAATCATTGAAAATCCCGAAGCGCCGCAGGCAGATCAGCGCTATAAATTAAGACGGGTAGAAAGCACTGCCGGTACTGTTTTACCGACTATTGGAGTGGTATTAGATTTTTAACAATCAAAATATGAGACTCATTGAGCCAGGTTTATTACCCATATTTCATTCTTAGCGGTTGCCGGAAAATAAGTGGTTAACGCAACCACTCGGTTCTTCGGTTTCCTGTAGATTTCAGAGAATGATTTTAGAAATAGATTTTCGCGAATATTTTTCCCAGATAATTTTGATCAATTTCATCAAAGGCAGCCGGATCTTTGCTATCCACGTCAAAAATACCGACAATTTCATTGGCTTGATTTCTAACAGGTATAACGATTTCAGATTTGGAACGGCCGTCGCAGGCGATATGACCGGGAAACTTTTCCACATCTTCCACTATTATGGATTTTTCCCGGTTGATGCCGGCCCAGCAAACTCCGGTATCTTTGCCCAGAACCAGGCAGGCCAGGCTGCCCTGATAGGAAGTCACGGTTAATTCCCCATTAATCAGTCGATAATAACCGGTCCAGAAAAAATGATCCATTTTGTTGTGTAACAGCGCCGTCGCAGTGGCGATTCGCGCAAAAGGGTCATTTGTCTGCTCGAATAATGGAAGTAATTGATCAATTATACGTTTATAACGGTTTTCTTTT
Organism: uncultured bacterium; assembly: GCA_964438745.1. Classification (GTDB taxonomy): domain Bacteria; phylum Fidelibacterota; class UBA2242; order UBA2242; family JAFGTP01; genus JAFGTP01. The sequence continues at coordinate 1,207 of CAYTLS010000152.1, read as the reverse complement.
TGCTTCGAATTCACTGTCATTCCTCCTGGTTTTTGTGACCTATTTTACACATGATCCGGAAGAGATGCAAGAGGAAGTATACAAGAAATTGGCACCTAAAAATACTTGGTAATAGAGGCTTTTGGAGCACAATCAATAATTGTGATGGGAATAGTGATCATGACATTCACCTTGAAGAGAATATGAAAATTCATGAATAATTTAGCTTAAGATTGCGGATTCAAAAAACCGTGATCCAGAATATTCTATCCTCCCGAATGGTAGTGTATCAACGAAGAGTGTGTTTTTATTTGGCCGGAAACCCCACTGCTTGTGTCAGGACTATTTTCTGGTGATCCTCCAATGGCAGGTGTTTGCGTAATTCTTCCCGGTCCACCATTCCAAGCACTACCGTGCCCAATCCTTCGGAAGCACAATAAAGATAAACATTCTGGCTGATATAGCCAGTGTCTACCCAACTGTAATGTTTTTTAGCATTATCATCCATTTGTCTCGACATCTCTGTATAATCTGCTACATAAACAAAATTTACAGCGGCTTTTTGCGTGAAATTCTGAGTACCGGTATACTGCATGATATTTTCAGATGAAATTGTTACCAATTCATGGTTCCCGGCATCATAACGATAAACGCCATCCCGCAAAGCCACATAGATTTCAATTTCCTGCCAGTTTACCGCAGAAGGTGCGGTCCGTTTACCATTATCCCGATTAACCCCCCAGGCTGCCCAGAGCAGATCCCCCAACTGCTGACGAGATAACTCGCGGTCAGAAAATTTCCGGGTTGTCTTCCGTTGATTCAGGGCTTCCATCAATGGCATTCCACCGGTTTTATCAGGTACCGGTAGTTTGATTGTTTCATCGGCAAATAAACTTAAAGTCATAAAAATTGTTATCAGGATCATTGGTCTACGCATTAATTCCTCCAATATGTTTAAACTGTCAAATCTTACTAAAGATGACTGAAAACCACAAGCAATTCATACAAAAATTATATGTTTTCCACCTGTTCACCCAATAGGTCTTTTAATTCCAAAAACTGGATTCCGTTCTTTTTTACTCTTAATTCATTTATTTAAATCCGAAATTCTTATTAATAAAACTGAAAGAGAGAGAAATGAGAAAATTATTGTTTATATCAGCCCTGATTACCCTGCAATTGAGTGCCGGGAATATTAATAAATACAATGAATACCACCAACTGGCTA
>CAYTLS010000151.1:0-5858 GCA_964438745.1 uncultured bacterium | reverse complement strand
CCGATACGTTTCCTTTCAGGCAGAGGCCGGATATTCTATCCGTCATGTGCCGAATGTTCTATAAATTTTCCAAACTATTTTTCTATAATTGATTTTATAAACTGTAAATTTCATTGACTTTGTTTTAAGAGTTTGAAAAGTCATGAATAATTCAGGTTAATTCTCACTTAAAGGGAAAATGAGCATATAAAATTCCGGGTGCCAGGGTGTTGTTCACTTTCAGTAACATACTGGTTTTACAGATAATTTAAAAAAACCGTAAATTTACTTTTCACAATGTTTATTTTTCACCTAAATTTCCTGCAAATTTTTGTATTTGTAATTATTTTTGTAAGGAAAATAAATGAAAGTTGCCATTATTTACAATGAAGATTTTTCCAAAGTGATCAATCAATTTGGAATGCAAAATAAAGAAAAGTATAATCCGAAAGTTGTTCGTGAAGTCGCCAGTGCCCTGGAAAAAGGCGGGCACAATGTGAATATAATCGACGGCAATATGCACATGATCGAAAAACTCCAGGAATTCATGCCAAAAGTGGTTGAGGGTGAAAAGATGGGATTGGTATTTAATATGGCCTATGGTATTCAGGGTGAAAGTCGCTATACTCACATCCCCTCGATTCTTGAAATGCTGGGCATCCCTTACGTAGGTTCCACTCCTGCCGGTCATGCGCTGGCATTGGATAAGGTCAACACAAAGATCATTTGGCAAAAATATGATATTCCAACTCCCAGATTCTGGGTTTTTAATTCCCTTGATGAAGATATGTCTGACGTTGAATACCCGGCTATTGTCAAACCAAAAATGGAATCGGTCTCCTTTGGTCTTAAAGTGGTTCATAATATTGAGGAACTGCGGGAAGCAGTGGCGGTAGTCCTGAATGAATTCTCTCAGCAAACATTGGTGGAACAATTTATTCGCGGACGGGAATTCGCTGTTGGTATTCTGGGAAATAATCCACAGGAAACCTTCCCGGTACTGGAAATTGACCTGGGCAATAATGCGGATGCGATTCAAACTGTGGATGACAAAAAAAAGCAACCCCGGCAGAAAATCTGTCCCGCCAACCTTTCCACAGAATTAGCAGAAAAAATGCAGCAGATTAGTAAAGCTGCTTTCAATGCTCTGCATCTCCGTGATTTCGCCCGCGTGGATATCCGCCTCGATGAACAGGATAATATTTATCTGTTGGAGATCAATTCAATGGCTTCCTTAGGAAAAAGCGGTTCCTATCTGCACGCTGCCAAAGCTATTGGGTATGATTATAATTCGCTGGTCAATAAAATGCTGGATGTGGCTGCTAATCGATATTTTATCGCAAATTTTAATGAGGAAGAGATCTCACCCCTGAAAAAGATCTCGCCATTGAGTACCCGGATCCGTGGATTTTTGCGGGGACGCCAGGAGCAAACTGAAAAGCTATTGTCCAAATTGGTGAATACCAACTCCTGGGTTCGAAATGTAGATGGCGTCAATGAAGTCGGCAACCTGATTATCAAGGAATTCAGCAGTCTGGGATTTACTCATGAAATATTTCCCCGGGTCGAAGTCGGCAATAATATTTTACTGAAGAACACACCCAATAAGCATTACGATGTGATGCTGCTTTGTCATCTGGACAGTTATGAAAAAATATCCCAACAGGATTATTTTAAAGAATCGGAACAAAAACTTTATGGTTCCGGCATCTGGGAGAATAAGGGCGGTCTCGCGATTATGGTCTCTGCTATTCGCGCCCTGAAATTTGTCCGTAAACTACACCCTAAAAAAATCGCTGTTTTATTGACTACCGATGATTCATTAAAAGGAAAATTTGCAAAAAAACTGGTCAAAGAGACAGCCGCCAATTCTGATTATGTACTCGGATTAAAAGGCGCGTTTCTGGATGGTGGCCTGGTCAGTACCCGCTCAGGGGCAGCTGTTTATCGATGTTATATGAATCTTTCCAACAATGCAAATGCGGCCAATGTTGCGCTGGCACAAAGCAAATTTCTAAATTTTGTTAAACGCTGTGTCGATCAATCTGATTATGAAAAGGGGTTTATAGTGGCTGTCAGCAAAAATAAAATGGAATCAAATATTAACAATCCCTATGCCCACGCCGAAGTACAGTTCAGCGTCCGGTATCAAAATGTTGAGGATATTGATAATTTTCACAAAAAAATTGCCCGGTTAATTCCTAACAAAGATTTGAAACTCTTTGATTTTCAATTAAAAAAAGGTGAACACCGGCCGGCTATGAATCCGGCACCCGAAAAAGAAACCTTTTGGAAAAAAATCAAAGCCCTCTCAAAAAGCCTTGATATTCGCCTCATAGAAGAACATCGCTGGAGCTCCTCCGATATCTGTTTCGTGGATAGAAATAAACCAACGATCGATGGAATGGGACCGGTAGGGGATAAGCCACAAAAGAGCCGGGAATATATTTTACGCCACAGTCTGTTGGAACGGGCGCTACTGCTGGCCATGACAATCAATGAAATTAATCGTCCTGAAAAATGATAAAATGGCCGGTTCATTATTATTATTTTGATGCGGTTCTACATATCATTTTTATAGATATTTTATAATTTCTGTGACTACAAAAAACATTCTCACAAAATTTAACCTGAATTATTCATAAAAGATCAATAATTCAGGTTAAGTATATAATCCCCCTTGAGTTTTATCTATTTTGACCGATAATTTACTCATTGAGCGTAAGTGTGATTTTTAGAACCAGCCCAATAAAACCCAGACCGGAACAAATAATTTTAGAGATTGTTTTACTGATGGATTTTTATTAAAATAGGCGGCTTATTGAAAAGCAAAAGGAAAGGTTAAAATGGCAAAACGGAAAAAGACTAAAAGGATTAAAAAGGATAGAGTTTTTAAACAACCTTATGACACCAAACTATCGGAAGACTGTGATTCCTGTGACGGCAAAATGCTATATCGAAAGGGAAGGGTTTATGCCCAGAATATTTATTATACAATCTGCAATAATTGCGGTAATTATAATACTATTTCTCATGACGAATATATTTCAAAGATAAAGGAAGCTACCGAGCAAAGTGACTAAGAAAATACTGATCACAGCAGCTATCAAAGATGAATTAATACCAACATGGGAATATATCAAAAAATCCCCAATTGAATCGATCAAAACTGACTTTCTTATCACCGGTATCGGTCGCCATAAAACGCTGAAAAACCTCAACCATTACCTAATCGACAACAGTCCGTCAATCATCTTGAATATAGGCACTTGCGGTAGTTTAAACTCTGATTTTAAAAAAGGTAAACTGGTGATGCCTACTTCTTTTATTGCTATCATCAATGATTCTGTGCAACAAATCCAGTCAACTTTTCAGGATCATCAGAATTTTGAAGAATTTGAAAACGGTGGTCTTTATACGTCGGGTACCGCTCTGTATAAAACCCGCGAAAAAAATTCTGCCGGCCGCAGAACCGGCGCTGACTTTGTCGATATGGAGGCCTTCTGGACCGCGGAATTTTGTCAACACCGGAAGATTCCCTTTATTGCTCTAAAAGTTGTGACTGATGTCATGCAGGATTTTTCTCTAAATGAATTTAAACAGGAACTCAAACAAAATGCACAATTACTGGTAACCCCGGTAGATAAATTATTAAGGACTATAGCAGTATGATACAAAACAATCACAAACCAGCCGTATCTGTTATCATTCCAACTTATAATCGCGAAAAAAGCCTGGAACGGGCAATTAAGTCTGTTCTCAACCAGACCTATACCGATTACGAACTGATCGTAATTGACGATGGATCAACCGACAATACCGATCGGATTTTGCATAAATATGAAAAAAATATTCGCCATTTCTCGATCCTTCATGCCGGTGTTTCAGCAGCGCGCAATTTTGGGATAAAAAAATCTCACGGAGAATGGATCGCGCTCCTGGATTCCGACGACTACTGGCTGCCGGAAAAACTGGAAAAACAGATGCAATATATGCATGAACATCCTGAATTTAAAGTCGCACAGGTTGGCGAAAAATGGATTCGTAATGGTAAATTTGTCAATCCCATGAAAAAGCATGAAAAATATTCCGGCTGGATCTTCGAACAATCCCTTCCCCTCTGTATTGTCAGCCCCAGCGCCGTCATTATCCAAAAAGAAATTTTCGAAGAAGTGGGATATTTTAATGAAACCATGCCGATCTGTGAAGATTATGATCTCTGGCTGCGAATTGCCAAAGATCATCCAATTGGCCTGATGGACGAAACGCTAATCGTGAAAACCGGTGGCCATGACGACCAATTGTCACGGCAATACTGGGGTATGGATCGCTTTCGTGTTGATGCTCTGGAACGGCTGCTGGATAAAGACCTGAAACCATGGCAGCGGAAACTGGTGATCAAAGAAATCGTCAAAAAACTGGAGATCCTCTATATCGGCCGGGAAAAACGCACAGAACTACCGAATGTTTTTGAACCTAAACTGAAACAATACAAAAGGATGCTCCATGAATCCGGTTCTGGTTACCAATTGGCCAATTAATCAGTGTACTGTTCATCAATCTAATTTTGATTCTATTTTTGAATTTGAGGATTATCCTGATCAGCAATCCTTTATCAAGCCTTTTATTGCTGTAAAAAAAGGGGATCTGGCTGAAATTCTGATAGACACCACCCGCCTGACTTATTATAAAAAACTAAAACACCATCAGATTCCGGTGTACTTTTTAGATACAAATTGTACTTTCATGGAATTGCTGTCAGCAGCGACGGATTACTTTCTGTTTGATAATTCACTCAACAACCGAATCATTGCAAAAATTCTAATTCTGCTGGAAAACAGAGCCATTGATCAGAAATCCTATGCAAATTTTCTTTCCAAAAAGCTGAAAATATCTCCCCAAAAAACTGAAACAGCTAAATATCGCTCCTTCAACCAAATTATAAAACCCATCTCAGATTTCCTGATCAGTAAAAAAGCGCCTCTTAAAGGCTGGGAATATATGGCTGAGAAGGAGCCAGAAGATCAGCAATTCTACGCCCGCATTATTAAAGCGTTGCGTCCTTCATTGGGTAATTTTCTGGAAATCAGTGAAAACTTAACCGAGTACCAAAAACTTAAACCAAAATACTACGCTAAATTGAAAGCAGAAATTAATTCAATCCTCGAAAATGATGACCCAAATAATAAATTGCAGAATATTCGTAATAGCATCCAATTGAAACGATATCCAAATTTAACGCAACACCGGAATACAATCGACACGTTGGTTTCGAAGCTCCAATTGCCGAAACAATTGACCCTGCAATATGACCGGTCTTTTGAAAAAAAAGAGTTATCAGGATTTTTTAAGCTCAACTCCGTTGCAGATATGGATGCGGTAGCCGATTTTTTCAATGAACATAATCGTAATATCTTAGACAAAATTATAAAAAAATTATAATATCGTGGACATCAAAAAAATCATTCAAAAAATCTATATTTCCCGGTGTTCGCTATCCGATCGGGCAACTGATGAAATTCTTCAGAATTTTGCTCAGGAAAAGTGCGAAATCATTGATGATGATACAGTCCCCGCTCCTCAGGGCATGGATCCGAAACAGGTGCTATGGTTAACCCATTCAAGAGGCGGTATTGTGAAAGGGTGTCCCGGTACAGAAAAGTCCTATTTGTGCTGCCGCTACCAGGTGATCAACCATACCATGAATTGTCCGCTTAACTGCACCTATTGCATTTTACAATTTTATCTGAACCAGCCGGCCACAGTCATCTATACCAATTTCGACGAGATTGCTCAGGAATTGCGCAACAAACTGTCGAAACAGCCAAACCAGATCGGAAGAGCACACGTCTGAACTCCAGTCACTCCGGAGAATCTCG
>CAYTLS010000150.1:0-5883 GCA_964438745.1 uncultured bacterium | reverse complement strand
GAAGAACTGAAAGGGGTCTACACTGGCATTGTCCCGTCCGATAAACTGCCAGTTAAAATAGCGAATATACATTTTTTTCACCTGGTAATTCCAAAAATAATAGAGGGCGCCTTTGCCTTCATATTTATGGGCCGCTTCGGGTTTCCAGACCTTACGATCGAGAATATCACCGAATGAGCGACGGCCATACTGTTCACGCTCCAGGTAGGAAATCGCGCTTTCCACGGTTTCCGGATCATTTTCATCAATTCTTGGATCCTGGTTACTACGAATAAAAATTGTAATATAGGTAGAATAGCCAATCAGGATCAGCACCAAAGACATCAATGTGAGAGTTATGATATGTTTTTTATTTTTTATCGCCCAATATGTCGCCGCGAAAATCAAAATCACAAGAATCGGTATGGAAATCAGACCGAATTTGGCAGCCATTCTCGGAACACCCCGAATGACCGCATTATTGACCACTAAAAAAACGACGGAGGCGATTACACTCATGGCCACATTTTGGACATGTTCCAACAACCTTGGCGAAGCGGACAACTTCCAAATTCCAAAATAAATACCACCGAAGGAAGCCAGGGTCAGAAAGGCAATTGTAGTAAAGGCTTCATCGGGATCGGGAAAGGAAGAATTGAAAACCAGGAACAGGACACTGACAATGGCAACGCCAATGATGAGGTCCAGCACCAGCCACCAGATAGAAGATATCTTTTTGCGTTTGAAATAAATGATCAGGGCAATGAAGAAAATCGCCAGTAAATTTAATAAGTGAATCCCGATTGCCAACCCCATAATGTAGGCAATGATCAGAATGTACCGTTCATGCCCGATTTTCTCGGACTGCTCCTCCCATTTCAGAATCAGCCAGACTACAATGGATGTTAAAAAGGTAGAGAAGGCATATACCTCAAACTCAACCGCATTAAACCAATGACTGTCGGTAAAGGCGAAGGTCATTGCGCCGACAAAGGCGCCTCCAAACACCACCAAATTATTGAGTTTGGAATTCCCGGTGTCCCATTTTTTCAGCAGTTGGGCAATGATCAGAAACAAAAACATTACCGACAATGCACTGACCAACGGCGACATCACATTCGCGCGATAGGCAATATCGCTACCGATGGGCAACATCGTAAAGATTCTGCCAAGCAAAAGAAAGAGCGGGCTTCCCGGAGGATGGGGAACACCCAGAATATAGGAGGTTGCAATAAATTCACCGCAATCCCAAAACGATACGGTGGGTGCTACAGTCATCATATAGACAATGAGACTGAAAAAAAATGTCAACCCCATCAGGGTGAACTTCAGTTTTCTCTTTTTAATAAAATCCATTCAAAATCCTTGTTATTTTAAATTTAATTATCACTTACTTTGACATAGAGCATTTTAAGTTGGGTTAATGATTCATTCAGCGTTTTTTGCTCTGCTTCATTGAGATTACCGGCTGTTTTTTCCTTGATCATCTTCAGCATTTTCATGCTGTAAGAGGCCTGGTTTATATTCACTTCCTTTTTACCGGTCAGTGGGTTTTTTTGTTCCCCAAGATTTATCAAGCCATTGGTCACAAAAGACTTCAGCAATCCGTTAAACATTATTTCTGTCTCATTACTCATTAAATTCCCTCTCTATAAAATATCAATAAACTCCAGATAATCGGAATAATAGTCAAGCAGATAATTGCGAAGCGGTTGATTATGCTGCCGGCGTAACTGGGGATCATCGTTGATTAGTTTTCTGGCTTCGTCCCTTGCAAGCAATAAAATCCTTTGGTCTTCCACGAAATCAGCAATTCTCATTTTTGGGAAACCATGTTGTCTCGTTCCGTAAAGTTCCCCGGGCCCGCGTAATTTAAGGTCTTCCTCTGATATTTCAAAACCGTTAGTTGTGTCTGTCAGTATTTTCAACCGTTGCCTGGATTTTTCCGAAGGTTTTCGCTCCACTAATACGCATACCCCATCTTTGCCGCCACGACCGATACGCCCGCGCAGCTGATGGATCTGGGTCAGTCCGAAACGCTCGGCATTTTCTATGATCATGATGGTGGCGTTGGGATTGTCCACGCCGACTTCTATAACGGTGGTGCTGACCAGGATCTGAACTTCGCCGATTTTGAAGCGTTCCATGACAGCGTCTTTTTCCCGGCTTTTCATACCGCCATGAACCAGCGCCATTTCACATTGCGGAAAGACCTTACTGTTTAAAAATCTGAAGCCTTCTTCCGCCGCCTGTAAATCCATTTTTTGCGATTTTTCGATCAGGGGATAGACAATATAAGCCTGGCTGCCCTGCTCTACTTGTTCTTTGGTGTAATGGTATACTTTATCCAGTTTAGCCTTATTGACGATCCGGGTGATGACTTTACCGCGGCCTTTGGGGTACTCATCAATTACCGACACATCCATATCACCAAAAACCGTCATGCTCATGGTCCGGGGAATAGGAGTGGCGGTCATCACCAGCACATCGGGGTTCATGCCTTTTTTGATAATTTTGCCCCGTTGCTCTACTCCAAAGCGATGTTGCTCGTCAATGATTACCAGGGCGAGTTTATCCATAACTACATTTTCCTGGATCAGCGCGTGGGTACCCACCACCAGTTGACTGGATCCGTTTTCAATTGCCGCCAGTACTGTTTCCCGCTCTTTTTTTCGCTGTCCGCCGATCAGCAGGGTAACCTCGATACCCGCCGGCTTCCCCATATCCTGCAGAGTTTTGAAATGCTGGCGGGCTAATATTTCTGTGGGTGCCATCAGCGCGGCCTGAAATCCGGCGGATACGGAAATGCTGGCCACCAATAACGCGACAACGGTTTTTCCCGATCCTACGTCTCCCTGCAACAACCGATTCATCACCACCGGCCGCTGCATATCTTTCCAGATCTCTTTGATGACCCGTTTTTGGGCATCTGTTAGATCAAAAGACAATTTTTCATAAATTTGCCGCAATTTTTCACCGGCGCTGTCATAACTGAATTTTTTATGGATACTTTTTATGCCTTTGGCCTTGATAGCCAGAATCAATTGCAGAAATAAGAGTTCTTCAAATTTAAACCGGGTTTTCGCGCGGGTCAGTAAATCGTTATCATCGGGAAAATGGATTTGCCGAAAAGCCTCGGTGATGGGCAGAATTTTAAACTCCTCCAGTAGCGGCCTGGGCAATATATCATCGATTTTCAGTTGATACTGACTGAACAGCGTGTCCATGATGCGGCGCAATCCGCGGGCGTCCAGCCCTTTTTGCTTCATAGCGGCGGAACTGGGATAGAGCGGTATGATCCGGGCTGTATTCTGACTGGTAAAATATTGTTTGTCAAGTCGGTCGTAGTCGGGATGGGTAAACTGCAGACCATATTTGAATTCCGGTTTGCCGCTAATGGCCACAGGATCGCCGGGCTCAAATATCTTTTTGATGTATTTTGTGCCGTTGAACCAAACACATTTCACTGTGCCGGACTCATCACTGACCAGTAATTGATAAAATCCGCGACGCCCCTGTTTGACGTACTCGCCGGTCAGTACCTTGCCAATAATTGTCACTTCCATATCCTGGTGGGAGGTGTTCAATTCAGCGATTTTGATTATAGTAGAGCGGTCCAGGTAACGATGGGGGAAATGGTAGAGCAAGTCATGGACAGTGGCAATGCCTTCTTTGCGCAGCACCTCAGCCCGTTTGGGACCAATACCCTTCAGATATTGCAGATCAGATTTAAAATTTATATACTTGTCACTAAGACCCAAAATATCCTACCAATTACGTCTGAACTTATACTCGATTGTGTGGCTTGAATTTCCCGCCAGTTCCAGGTTGAAATGCAATTTTGCATTGGATATTCGCTCGTATTTTTCCGACGCTTCCAGCACTTCCCAGTCATTACTGTGTAATTCTTCCACAATAACCGCAGCCTTTTCATCCTTATGATTTTGTAATTTTATTTGAACGATGACTTCCTCAGACCGCTTAAATTTGTCACGATTTAAAATAACTCGTTCTCCTTTTACATCAAAGGCTTTTCCCACTGTCAGGCTGATGGTATCATTTTTTGAGGTATGGTTGATGTTATCTTCACCCATCAATTGCAGGGTTTTGTCGATGTCCTGTTTAAATATCCTGACAATTCCTTTGGGCAGAGGCATTCCTAAATTGTTCTTTTTGATGTTGGCAATACTGAGGCGCACTTCCAGCGGATTTTCCCGGCTGGCATAATTGTGATTGGAGAAGATGTATTTTTTTTCCAGTTGACACTTCAGATTGTCAAACATGGAAACCTGTTTGATTTCCTTATTTTTTAAATCCACTGCTCGCTGCAATTCATACAGATGATAATCCATTAATCCGCGCTCTTCAAAATTGGGCTGTGCCATATCCTGCATGGAGACGCCATAGACCTTGGCAGCAGGTCCCGGCCGTTGACGTTCCTGTTTGGCGCGATTAATCTCGCCGGCGATCAGTTTTAATTTCGCCTCCTTGAAGCCGGCTCCGCTGTTATTTTCCAGGGAAACCCACGAGGAGAGCGAGCCATTCTCGTCCTTTTCGTCCAGTATCAGAACATATTCCGCGTGCCAGCTCATGCCACCGGTGAGATAACTCAGTTTCGCTTCGGTAGAACCGGAATAATCAGAGAGCATTTCCCACCGCAAAGTCGGCTTCAAAATCAACCCGCCGGGTAATTGAGGAAAATTGTAATCAAATATTTCTTTGCGGTTGACGATTCGTATACCGCCGTCATGTTTGCGAACGATCAGGTTGTCCCCTTCCAGACTTAACAATTCAGCGGAAAAAGCATTGCCGCTATTGGTGTAGCAGGTGATAGTTTCACCGATATATTTTTGAAAAATTTTGTTGGAATTCACCAGGTCGTAGAGATAATTCTGTTCCAGAATACGGATCTTTGATGATCGCCCGGGAAAAGAAAGATGGACCGTTGTCGGATCGACTTTTGAGGAAACGCCCGCGATCTGAAAGCGGTCTTTTCCCTTATCAATATCCACGATTAAAACCTGCTGTACCAGTCCCAGGTTTTGATTATAAACCGTTATATGGGTTTCTTTCACTTCATTTGCCAGCAAAAACAGTGGCAGAACAAGAAGAATTAATATTTTTTGTATTGATGACATGATCGCCTCCAAATGTTGATTTCTTATATCCTTAATATAATAAATGTCCAACCCGAAATATACATAAATTTCTTTCAATTTATCACTGAGACAAATCGTCTGAAGATAAATTATTTAAAAAAACGACAACTTTTTCTTTCCATAGTTAACTAAAGGGTGTGGTTTTAAAAAAAGGAGAAGGAGTTGGTTATGGGTACTAAATTTAAATTCTTATCACTATTGTTATCAGCCGGATTACTTTTTGGTTATACTGAGATCAAGTCAATCAAGTGTGATAAAAAAATCAAAGTTGACGGTATTTTAAATGAAGCAATCTGGAAAAGCACACCAAAATACAGTGGCATGGAAACATTTGCGCCGGAAATCGGGAAGCCGCTCAGTGACGAAACCAGTTTTTATACCGCTTACGATGATGATAATCTTTATTTTGCCATGGAATGTAAAACCCGGGAGCCGGAAAAAATACAAGCGACTCTGACAAAAAGAGATAATATATTCAATGAGGATTATGGCCTGATAATTATTGATTCTTTCAATGATCAGCAAAACGCCTATTGTTTCCTGGTTAATCCCAAAGGTGTACAGGGAGATCTGATCATGAATTCTAATGGTAATGGAGACTCATCCCCTGATTTTGTATGGCATTCGGCGGCACAGATGACACCGGAAGGATATGTGATAGAAATGTCAGTTCCACTACAAAGTATTCGCTTTAAACCCGGTGAAAAGGTCAGAATTGTCGTAGCCGAAGGGGTCAGTGGTATTA
>CAYTLS010000149.1:0-5920 GCA_964438745.1 uncultured bacterium | reverse complement strand
CAGTATGCAAATTCATTGACCATATCATTCATGCTATCAAAATCCTGGCTGTCATCGACAAAAATGATATCGCCCCGATAATTTGGCGGCATATTTTTAGTCGCCCAGTGCTTCATCGTCAGCGTATAACCGGAATCATAAGCCTGCACCGCCTTTTCCCAGCGCTTGGCCTCATCATCAGTCACCTCTCTACCCCAGTAATCATTGGCCGGACCATTAAAATACCATTCATTGTCCACACCAAAGCCAATCACGCAATCATGATGGTGGTACCGCCGCATAACCAGGGAGATCAGAGTGTCCAGGTTGGCATCCCCTGATTCCACCTGAAGCCATACCTTGACACCGGTGGAGTCAAACAGATCCAGGTAGGGTTCATTCAAGTCGCGATTGTCAAAAGAAATATTGTCATAACTTTTCCCATTACCGGGATGTGGAAAGTGCAGCCGGCAAAGGCCATCTCCCCAGTAAGTACTGACGATCCAGACACCGGCCGGCGTTGTATTTTCAAATTTACTGGCCAGAATATGACAAACCTTTGACCAGTAAACCGGCTCAGGAAAACTTCCAGGCATGACACGGCTTGATCTGAATCCGGCATATTTTACTGTTGCGGGCAGGGTTGTAATGAAAATTAGCAGGATCAATAATATTTTTTTCATCTTTTCACTCCATTTCAAATATAATCCAATAAAGAAAAGCACAGAACATTTTTTGAGGGCAGTTTGGTTGTTCTGTGCTTTTTAAATAACTGAAGATTGTTAACCGGCATTATTCATAAAAATATGAAAAATCCAGGGTCAGAAAGTTGAAAATTACCATGAACGAAGAAGGAGGTAAGATTCTGGCAATTTTATCTCCAGTAAATGCAGGAATACCGGCAACATGCATAACCGGTATTCCAATACAATATTTTTTATTTTAGGAACATCATTTTTTTCATGGTAGCCCTGTCACCGACCTGTAATTTGTAAAAATAAATACCATTGGCAACAGCCTGTCCGGCATCATTCATTCCATGCCATTTGACGGAATAATATCCCTTTGTTTTGCCGCTGTTGACCAGTGTTCTGATTTTCTGTCCCAATACATTATAAATCGTTAATTGTACATGTCCGGATCCTTCTAGAGCGTAATCAATCGTAGTGACCGGATTGAAAGGATTTGGATAGTTTTGTGACAATTCAAATTCCTGCACCAGGTTAATGGATTCTTCACTCTCATCAATAGCAACGGTCGGGCCTTGATAATCTCCCAGTTCGTTGGGATAATATTGCAAACTTCCAACATGAAACCCATCAGTTGAGGCTAAATCAGCAGAATAGGTCAGATCTTCGGGAAAAGGATATTCCAGGAAGTAATCCGGCATAGCGAATTCATTTTCAGGATCATACCCCCAGAAACCAAAAGTGCCGGTATTGCGGTGAGATGTCATCTGCTCTACCAGTTGGTCAGTTCCGCCAATAGTTGTGAAACCGGGATCGACATTTTGGTTATCCATAGCCACAAATCCGGGATAGTTTTCATCATCATTAAACAATCCTTCCGCGACAGAAGTCATCCAAACCGGAGTTGCGACAGAATCAAATTCCGCCCAGTAATCCTGAACATCCTGTGACCAAACATAAACATTGTTTTTCAGGACAAACTTTCTTTCATTTTCCGGCATCAATGCTTCCAGGGAGTCCGGAGAATCGGGTTCATTAGCCAACAATGTATCAGCGGTGATCACGGCCGGCAAAACATTATCTTCGCCATCCAGCACCTGTTCCAATGTCATGCTATGGGGCTGTACATTGTAAAAAATATTATTGGTCACAACCGTATTGTAATGGTCATTTATCGGTGAAAAACCTTTTACCACATTAACCAGCGTATTGTGATCAAAAATCAAGTTTCGAATAATATCACTGCCGTCCATATTGATAACAGAGCCCTGCAAATTGAAAAAGGTATTATTGGTAAATGAAAGGGTATCAAAGGTAGCACCGCCGGCCTCAATAAAGAAGGGACACCATTCATCGCCGTAATCATAAACAGTGGCATTTCTGACAATACAATTTTTGACAAAAATACTTCCGTCTGATATATAAGCTTCAATCATTCCCCAACCCAACATGGTGAACACACAGCCGTCCATGGTCAGCCGAATGCCATCGGTCCCCAGAATAACGGCATTGGCCCAGGAATAAGTTCCATCAGATGAAGTTGTGGTCATGGTAATATTTTTCAGCGTCAGGTCTGCGTAAGTGGTCACGCAATTGGCATAGGGAATTTCACCCTCTTCATTGGCTGTAACAATCAGTAATGGCCGCCTGGTTTCATTGGTATCACCTGGTTTTTCAGCCACTATATGAACGGGATTTTTAATGACCGGCGCTTCATTGTACATATATGTACCACCACGGATCAGCTTATAAACCTGATGAAGTTGTTCGCCGGTTTCATTGGTATCGGCCGCCACATAGGTGGATAATGGATTGATAATCAATGACCCGCTCTCATCTTTAAACGGCACTTCTAAAGTGTCTTGTGCAATAGCAAAGCTGCTAATTGCCATAATCAAACATACTGTTAACATTCGTCTCATTTTCTTCTCCTCTTTGTTTTCTTTCCTTCTACTTATCATGTGGAACAATAGTCCCCTTAAAAGTCATAGCGTATACCAAAATCAGCAGTCATTCCATAATAGGATTCACTGGAAATATATCCGGTGCCTTCATTGATAGAGCGTTCCATTGATTTGGTTAGATTTTTAAAATTGGCAAATAATATCATTCCCTCAATCGGTAATTTCTGTTTCAGTGATAGGTCATAAAGATAGAGTTCATCAGAATAGCCCCGTAATGCCGGTTGCCAGGCATTAGTGGTAAAGACATCAGACTTATATTGCATGGATGCACGAACAGAAAATCCTTTGTAATCATAACCCAGGGTTAAGTTCAGAATATCATCAGGTTGGTCTAATAATGGCGCCGCATAACTGGTGTCAATATTTCCTATAATCTCCGGTACTTTACCTCCCCAAACACTATCTTTCCATTCGATCTCCGGTACGGTTCTCGGATATTTTGCTTCAGAAAAGGTGTGTGTATAATTCACATTGAATACGATATTTTTGAACAGCCCGGGAAGAAACCAGAGATTTGACTGGTATTCAGTTTCAATTCCCCAGATATCCACAACATTAGGATTATTGATAAAACTGGAAATTGACTTTTTAATAAACCGTGAGGTTCCATCAACCTTAGTGTATTTCGGGTCCAGTCCGTATTTTTCAATAGCCATTTCTTCATCAATTATGATCTCACTGTACCAAAAAATCAAATCTTTGATTTCCTTTTTGAAACCGCCAACTGTAAATAATCCCACTTTATCACCATAAAATGAAAAGTACAGGTCATAGTTTGTTGATACAGAAGGGTTCAGGTCAGGATAATTATAGGATAGGGATTGCGCCGCGATATCCCAGCGCGGAATAAAAGTCATATAGCTTGGCCGCGCCAGTGTTTTGGTATAGGCTGCGCGCATATCAAACCAATCGACCGGTTTGAATTTACCATGGATCATCGGTAGAAAAAATTCATTTTTCCGGTGGGAAGTTGTATCATAATGGGTATACTCCAGGGTTTCCTGAACATGCTCATAGCTTTTGCCACGCACACCATTATAGGCGGTTTTGTTTTTTTCATACCGGACGCCGGGAATCAAGGTCAATTTCTGACCGATTTTCAAAGTTGGCATCAGATAGGCCGCCACATAATTTTCCCGGCCATGATAATCATCGTATTTGCTATCGACATAATTGCGGGCGAACTGTTCGGGTTCCGAATGCGGGTGATTCAATACCCCCAGTGAATCCTGAAGGAAGTGAATCATATCCCGGCCCAGATCAAGTTTTGGCACTCTTTCAAGTTCATAATTCCCCGCCATAAAATCACCGGGATCGTAATCCTCGTCTATAAAAGGTTCATAGAGAAATTTCCCGCCTTTATAGGCATTGGCCATAAAAGGGTATTCCGCCAGCAAAGCCTGGTAGGCCCGGTTTTTTGTATACTGCAACGCCAGAAACATGGTGTTGTAATCATATTCTTTATTTTTTTCTTTATATTTAAATCCGGTATCAAATTTCAAATTAAGCAGACTGGAAATTCGCCATTCCCAGGCCAGGTTCAAGTCCGCGCTAAATTCAGTTTCTTTGGTATAGGATTTAGAATCATTCAGTTGGTTCAGATAGATACCGTCAACATTATCATCTAAAAAATCAGGGATTTTGACCGGCTTTGTTTTTCGTGGAATGGCACCGGTTACAACAATGCGATCCAAACCGGAGTAATTTAATTCTTCCGGCATATCATTTTCTGAAAATGAGTAATAAATGCCCCCATCCAGTTTGAACCGGCCGATATATTTTTCCATTTTCAAAGCATTGGTCATCACCGTCATTTTTTCTTCATTCCAGGTCAGACTCTGTCGCCGGCTAGAACTCTCATCCAGTGAAGAGGCGACATCGCTGCGGTAGATATTTTCCCGGTCAATCGTACTGATAACATTACTCAATTTTACTTTTGTCGTCGGCGTCTTAAAATCCATTACCACTGTTCCGCCCAGTCGGTTTATATTCCGGGTGACATCATTGATCGAAAGTGAATTAACATAAGCCATAGAATCTACTTCAGTATAAGCATAACCGGCATTAACGCTGTTGGAACTGCGGTTGCGCTTTTCCCAATCTATATTGGCATATATTCCAAACAGATTATGAAAAAAACGTCGGCTGCCTTGCACGACATATTTCATATCCCCAAATTCTTCACGCAATCCATTGTATCCACCCTGAGCCAAAAGACTGAAATGGGGTGTTTCCGAAGCTTCACGAATCTTAAAATTTACTGTCCCGCCGATCTGATTGGCATCCTGGCTCGCCATGGCGGACTTGGTCAATTCAATGCCTTCCAGCATATAGGGCGATATCATACTGAGATTGGTACTTCTGTCCCAGTTATTGGTAGCCGCCATATCAACGCCTTCAATTTGAATTTTATTATATTCCGGTGACAGACCGCGCATCACAACCTTTGAGCCCTCACCGCCCTGACCCTGCAATGAAACGCCGGGAAGCCGGCCGACTGCTTCAGCGGCATTGGATTCAGGTAACTCCTGGATTTTCTCCGCCGCCACGACGTTTTTAATTGTATTGGCAGCGGTTTGCTGGTTAATAGCTGACATCTGGCCTTTGGCCTGTCCGGTGACCACCACTTCTTTTCCCTGAATGGTCTGGTGATTCAGTATTACATTTAGGATTGTCACTTCCTTATCATACACAGTCACATCAACCTGTTTTTGCTGGTATCCGATATAGGAAACAGTCATGGTATAATGTCCCTCAGGCACATTGAGCATGATATAATTTCCTTCCAAACCGGTTGCCACACCAATTGACAATGATTCAATATAAAGATTAGCACCCGGTAATGGATTGCCGGTTGATTTATCAGTGACTTTCCCGGAAATTTTTCCAGCCCCAAAGGCAATTGTGCCGGTCAATACCAGCCCAACAAACAGTTTTATAAAAATGTGTCCCAATATTTTTCTACTTGTAAACATTAAGTCCCTCCTGTGGTTAGCACTGGCATTAGCGCAGTCAATGTTATCGGTAACAAAATTGATCTAAAAAAATAAATCTTAAAAAAAGCCCCGAAATGATCATTATAATTGTATTGCTCAAACATGTTATCGGTAACATAAAGCATATTTATCCCATAATCAAGGATTATTTTTAAAATTTTAATCATATATATTTTTTCTCTTAGTATTATGACCCCTATTTTTGAGAGCGGTAACATTTTAACTTTTCGAGGGTTCTGCTTTCTGTAGCACCCGCGTCAAGGATTGTCAAGGTAATGCTCATGTGCAGTGT
>CAYTLS010000148.1:0-5929 GCA_964438745.1 uncultured bacterium | reverse complement strand
TGCTGTAAATTGTTGTGGTATGGCATATAATGATTGAATCATTTGGGCGATGGCCAGTGCCGGATTTTTACCATTTTCCGGATGGGCGGCATGAGAAGTGGCACCGGTAAATCTGAATATCATTCCCACAGAGGCCGAGGCAAAGATATTTTCACGTAGAATAACGGAGTGTCTTTCAAATCCCGGCAGATTGTGAAGGCCAAAAATAAAGTCCGGTTCAATTTCAGCAAAGCGCTTATCCTGCAAAATCGCCTTCGCCCCCTGTGCAGTTTCTTCAGCCGGTTGAAACAGCAGTACGATACGATTCTTTAAATTGTTCCTAATCTCATTAACCTGTTCCGCGAACCCCAGCATAATCGTGGAATGGCCGTCATGGCCGCAGAGGTGTGCAGTGCCGGGATTTTTACTTTTATATTCGACCGTGTTTTTCTCAGCAATGGGAAGCGCATCAATATCACAGCGGAACATGATGGTTTTATCATAATTTTGGTTGTTGAAAATGGCAGCTAACCCATTACCTCCCAGATTTTTAACTATTTTATCCGGAGATAACTGGTTTAATTGTTTCAAAAGAAAATCATGGGTGTGTGATTCATGCCCACTGAGTTCGGGGTGCATATGAAGGTAATGTCTGATTTCATGTAGGTTAAAAGTATTCAAAAGCTCACCATAGGTAAATAAATATTTCTCCTCAAACTATTAGTTTTAATTATTTTTTTCAAGAAGGTTTTTAGCCTGAATTATTCATGAATTTTCAAAATCTTCAAGCAAAGCAAATAAAATTAACTATTTAGAAAATAAACAATAAAAATATAATTTGAAAAATTCATGGAACATCCGGCATATGACGGATAGAATGATATTCAGGTTAACAAAATTTTCATATCCAACAAATCAATAGAAACCATCAAACAAGCAGAGAAAAATGTGATTTTAATTGCAAAAAAGTTGCACCATAGATTTTCAACCATTATATTTAACCAAATAGTTAAATTAAAAAGTTAAACTGCCTGGTTGACTACTGAAAGGAATAGAAAATGTGTCCGGAAGATAAGAAAAATACAGAGGAAAAAATTATTAATGCAGCCGAAGATATCTTTGTCACTGAAGGCTTCAGTGGTACACGCATGCAATCTATTGCAGACAAAGCCGGCATCAACAAAGCGCTGTTGCATTACTATTACCGAAGTAAAGAGAAACTTTTCCACGCCGTTTTCAAACGGTTGGCCCCGCGTATGTTTTCTTCGATATTGTCCAGTTTAAAAGAAGATCTGCCGCTGCTGGAGAAAATTCGCAAGTTTGTATATACCTATATCGATGAAGTTTCCAGCAAAAATAAACATATACCCCTATTCATAATTAGTGAATTGGAGCGGAATCCTGATATGATTGCCGAAGTTTTGAGAAATACGTTTAAATCAATGGGATTCAACCCCATACACCATTTTGAAAAAGAAGTAAAAAAAGAGATTAAATCCGGAAATATTCGTCCGATTAATCACAAACATCTTTTTGTCAACATAATTTCATTAGCGGTCTTTCCGCTTATTGGCCGGCCAATTATTATGCAGGTTGGTGAATTTGAAAATGATGAGTATGACAAATTTTTACAGGAAAGAAAAGAACATGTGGCGGATTTTATCATTAATTCTATTAAATCAGATAAACAGGTGTAATATGAAGAAAATTTTTAATTCATTTCTTTTGATATTATTTTTCATCTCCGGTTTAATGGCAGAGAGCTTGACGCTAAACGATTGTTTTAAGTTAGCAGAAAAAAATCATCCGGTAATGAAACAGAAATATCCCATAAACCAAATAACAGAAAAGGAACTGGAAAATATCAATATTCGCTGGCTGCCGGAATTAAATCTGGCCATGAATGCCAGTTATCAATCCGATGTCACTAATATTGATGTAACCTTGCCCCCAACGATGGCAGGTGGATTTTCCATACCGGAACCGGACAGGGACATGATGAAAGTGGAACTTGAGATCAATCAGATGATCTATGATGGCGGACTGGTTTCGGTCCGAAAAGAACTGGCCAGACAAGATAACAAAATCTCTCGTCAAAAAATCAATACCAGTTTTCTGGAATTAAAACTTATTATCAGTGAACTCTATTTTAATTTGATTTTGCTGGAAAAGCAAAAGGCGCTACTGGAAAGTCGGCTCACCGAACTGGAACAGAGTTTTTCCTTGATAAATAATCTCGTGCAATCCGGCATAAAAGAAAAAAGTGACAAATATGAAATTGAAATTAAACTGAACGAACTTCGGCAATTAGTTGATGAAAATTCAATTAACCGGACTAATAGTCGTGATATTCTTGGTCAACTAATCGGCCAGAAAGTTGACGATGAAATCATTCTTTTTGAGCCGGAAATGAGCACACAAACGGATCACTTTTTTAACGCGCAATCGCAATTATTTGAATATCAGCAACAACGCTTGAAAATTGCAGAGAAAATAAATTTCCGTAATCGTCTGCCAAAAATCAGCGGTTTTGGTAAACTGGGCTATGGTAAACCAGGACTGAATATGCTCAGCGATGAATTTAACAACTACTATATCGTTGGTCTTGGACTGCAATGGAATATCTGGGATTGGAAGTTTAATAAGCGAGAACGTCAAAAATTACAATACAATCAAAAACTTTTAGACTATTCAGAAGCCGCCTACAATAAAAATGTATCAATCGAATTAAAAAAACTGTTGGCTGCAATTGATAATCTCAAACAAAAAATTGAAAAAGACCGTGAGATTTTTGAGTTGCATCAAAAGATCAGGAAAACCGCCAATGCGAAATTAAAACAGGGTACGATTAACACCACCGATTATTTGCACTATGATAACAATTATGCGCGGGCGGAATTAAACCTGGAAATCCATAAAGTCCGGTTATATAAATCAAAAGTAAAATATCTAATACAAAAAGGTGAATTATGATAACAATAATAGGGATACTAATTAGCTCTTTTTTAATTTTTTCCTGTTCAACCGAAAAGGATTTGGCAGATGCCTATGGAAATTTTGAAGTTACTGAAATTACAATAGCGGCAAAAGCCGGGGGCGAATTATTAGCCTTTGATTTGCGGGAAGGCGATGACCTTATCAAGGGACAGAGGATTGGATATGTCGACACCACCTATTTGGTAATTAAAAAGAATCAGCTGCTGAACAATATTGGCGCCATGACGGCCAAACACGCAGCTGCGCAATTAAACTATCAGGCCATGGAAACAGAGTTGGAATTTCTAAAAAAAGAGAAAAAGAGAATCGCCGGCCTGTTTGCAGAGGAAGCAGCCACAGAACAGCAAAAGGATAAAATTTTCTCCCAATATCAGGCATCGGCAATGAAACTAAAAGCCCTGGCCAAGGAAATTGAATCCGTAGAGAAGCAACAAGCTGCCTTGCGGGACAATCTGGCGGAACTCAATCAAAAAATTGTAGACGCAGTTATCATTAATCCTGTAGATGGAACAGTTCTGGTAAAGTACAAACAGCGCTATGAAATGGCTGCAGCCGGAAGCCCTTTGTACACAATCGGAGACTTGACTGAGATGTATTTACGGGTTTATATCAGCGCAGACCAGTTGGATGATGTGGAGTTAGGCCAGGAAGTGGACGTACTGATTGATAATGATGCAACTTCCAGCCACCGGTTAACCGGCGAAATTACCTGGATATCATCGACAGCCGAATTCACACCAAAAAATATTCAGACCAAAGAGGTGAGAATTGACCAGGTCTATGCCATGAAAATACAAGTGCATAATGATGGCAAAATTAAAAATGGCATGCCGGGTTCTATTAATTTTTAGGATAAGAAATCTATTATGAAATCAATTGTTATAAAAGGGATATCAAAAAACTTTCAGGAAGTGCAAGCATTGCAGCCGGTTAGTTTTGAAGTGGAAAAGGGTGAAATTTTCGGGCTGATCGGACCCGATGGTGCGGGAAAAACCACCTTGATCCGTATTCTGACAACCTTGCTACTGCCGGATGCCGGTGCGGCCTGGTTGGAAGGATTTCACTGCACTGATGATTATCGCAAAATCCGTAATATTATTGGCTACATGCCGGGAAAATTCGCGTTATACCCGGATCTGAGTGTCGAAGAAAACATGAAATTCTTTGCCACGGTATTCGGAACCACGGTTGAAGCAAATTATGATTTGGTTCAGCTGATATATTCCCAGATTGAGCCCTTTAAAAAGCGACGGGCCGGTGCATTATCCGGCGGCATGAAACAAAAACTGGCCCTGAGTTGTGCCCTGATCCATCGTCCCAAAGTGCTGATACTGGATGAACCGACTACCGGTGTGGATGCGGTGTCAAGAAAAGAATTCTGGCAAATATTGAAAAATCTCAAAGAAAAGGGAATCACAATCCTGGTTTCGACGCCCTATATGGATGAAGCGGAATTGTGTGACCGTGTCGGCCTGATTCAGAAGGGGAAACTGATGTCAGTTGAAACGCCACAGACGGTTGTGAACAATTTCGGTCATGAGCTTTTTTCAGTCTCCGGACCGGATAATTATCAAATCATGGAATATCTTAAAAAACTGACAAACCAGGAGGATGTCCAAATTTTTGGCCAAAACATTCATTTCATAAATCGTGATGGTGCCTTTACCCCAAATTCGTTACACCAAAAAATGAAGGAAAAAGGATTTGAAAATATTGATATTCAAACAACTGAACCCAATATTGAAGATTGTTTTATTGAGTTGATGAGGAATAAAAATGGATCGAATAATTAAAGTTCATAATCTGGTAAAAAAGTTTGGTGATTTCGTTGCCAACGACAATCTTACCTTTGATGTAAATAGAGGCGAAATTTTTGGTTTTTTAGGAGCCAATGGCGCTGGCAAAACCACGGCAATAAAACAGTTATGCGGATTGTTGTCGCCGACTTCCGGTGAAGCTGAAGTGGCCGGTTTTGATATTTTTACCCAGGCCGAAAAAGTGAAAGAACGGATTGGCTATATGAGCCAAAAATTTTCTCTCTATAATGACATGACTGTCTGGGAAAATTTACGCTTTTACGGCGGTATTTACGGACTGTCGAAAAAGGACATCCGCGACCGTGCTGATTATTATATTGACAAACTGGGTCTACAGCATGCCCGCAACACATTATTACAGGAGATACCGCTGGGATGGAAACAAAAATTAGCCTTTTCGACGGCTTTGCTGCATCATCCCGATATTGTTTTTATGGATGAACCCACCGGGGGAGTCGATCCGGTAACCCGCCGTCAATTTTGGGAGATGATCTATCAGACGGCTGATGAAGGTGTAACGATTTTTGTGACGACGCACTATATGGATGAAGCGGAATACTGTCACCGGTTATCCATTATGGCAGAGGGTAAGATAGTCGCCCTGGATACACCGGGGAACCTGACAAAAAAATATCAGGCTGAGAATATGAACGAGGTCTTTATAAAACTGGCCAGGAATGAATAAGTGAAAAACTATGAAACCATTTATAGAATTTATTAAAAAAGAATTTTATCATATTTTTCGCGATCCGCGGACATTGCTTATATTGTTTGCTATGCCCGTCATGCAGTTGCTGCTCTTTGGATTTGTGATAAAAACAGAAATTAAAGAAGCAAATATAGCCTTTTGGGATAAATCACGGGATGTAACCACTCAGAAATTACAGGATAAGATTATTAGTTCGGGATATTTCAAACTCGTTGAAACTGTTAATAAGGAAAGTGACATTCATGACCTGTTTAAAAAAGGGGCTGTGAAACTGGTCATAATTTTTGAACAGAATTTTGACCGTCAACTAACCAATACCGGGCGGGCTGATGTACAGATCATAGCTGATGCTTCAGACCCGAACATAGCCGCCATGCTGGTCAATTATGCCGGCTCAATCTTCAAGGATTTTAACCGCAGTAACGCC
>CAYTLS010000147.1:0-5937 GCA_964438745.1 uncultured bacterium | reverse complement strand
AGGTAATGCTCATGTGCAGTGTATCCTGCTTACTGACAGCACCATATTGACCGTGAACTTCCAACTCCAACAATTGATCTTCAGCAGTAATCCGGTTGTAGAGTTCCACCTGGGTATGCCCGGGTGAGACCAGACGCTGTGCGATGCGGTCAAATTGTATCAGCAGAATTTCCTTATCATGAACACCGGCAAGGAAAGGTGCTGCGGGATTGAGATGCACCTCCTGAACTTGTTCTTCTTTCTCAGGAAAGGAAGGCAAAAATGTAAAATAGTCCCTAATAAACCGGTAAGGAGTCGGTTCTACAGCCTCACTTTCAGTTATCATAAAATCCGGAGGTTCATCAGGATCGACAGGCACATAAGCCCTGTCAAATCCGGCCATACGCGTGTTCATCCAGATGTCCCAGAACAGGACACTATCTCTTGTTCCAATAGCAGAAACATCAAATTCAACAATGCCGCCCGCTTTGATCGCTATGGTTTTTATTAGTTTGACACCACTGACCGGACTGACTGGGCTGGCCAGTGTAATGGCATTTGGATTCTGTAGGCAGGCCTGATAGTCGCCATAAATCAAATAGGGATCAGGCGGCCAATTGGCCCTCTGCTTTTTTCTTTGCGGGTTAAGTGTTTGCCGGCTCCACCATTCCTTCTGCGGCCCCAGCCAGACAATATGACCATTATAAGGTATAAATTTCGATTGTGCTGAAACAGTGGGCCACGGCGGCTGCCATTGAGTTGAATCGGCTTTCAGCAGATTTGCACCGCCGGGCTTTCTCAGCACAACAAGGCGTCCCCCAACTTGTGGTAAGATTCCCACCTCAATTTTGCTATTGATTAACCAAACCAGGTTGGAATCAGGCTTTTCAGCGCCTGTAACAAAATTAAAACAGAAACATATCCAAACGATCGATTGCAGTAAATTCTTCATATTATTCCAAAATTTTATCAGCAGCCAACACAAGGAACATAAAATGTGTCGCGCCACCACCCATACAGTATTCTGTCTGCTGCCATAAAAAAGGCCAGTTTTTCATTTCCGGCAAATCCGGCCTTACGATATTTGTCCCACTCACAACACCACCGGGGATAAATGACCAATCCGCCCTGTTTATACCATAGGCTACTGTTTGTGATACCGTACCGACGTTAGATGCAAAGGAGGCAGTGTTTTCCCCCGGATGGACACCAAGGACAAAATTTAAAGCTCGCAGCATAGGCTCTTTATCAAAAATTTCAGGCCAGCCGGTGTGCAGAAAATAATGGTGATAGCCAAAACTCTGTATGCCCCAGCCTGCGCCCCAAATACTTGGGTGATAGGGAATGCCAAATGGATTTTCCCGGGATGCTTTGTCTACATAATTTTTAACTTGCTTAATTTCATTATTAATCGTTGAAACAAATTCTTCATTTTTAATTTTGGGAAGGACACGGCCCAATGCCCAGCCAATTCGACCAATGCTATTTTTAATTTCCGGTA
Source organism: uncultured bacterium (assembly GCA_964438745.1). GTDB lineage: Bacteria > Fidelibacterota > UBA2242 > UBA2242 > JAFGTP01 > JAFGTP01. Next base: position 4,457 of record CAYTLS010000147.1, on the reverse strand, counting down.
ATTTCGCAATTAATTCTTTTTTATACTTTTGGCTCCCTGTTGTCAAATAAATTTCTATCAGTGCATAAATTTTAGATGATTCTAAATAGTTGTTATCAATATTTTTATGATTATCATACAGGTCAATGGCCGCATCAATACACTCTTTTGATAATTTCTTATCATAGTCTTTCAGAACTCTTGATGCAACAGCAAGGCCTGCGGCTCCGTTTAACTGCCTGCCTGGGTTATCTTCCAAAAATACCATTCTGTCATCTAATTTTTCAACATACTCTTTTTTTACCGGTCGATTATATTGAGGGGTATAATATTTTTCATATTTATTATGAACTTTTTCATGCCAAAATCCTTCATACTCACCTTTGACTTCACCGGTAAATGCTTCATTGTCTGTCATTGATCCGGCATCACCAAGCATAGCGTACTGACGTAATGTCGGACACAATATTCCTCTGTATAATTTACCAAATTCTCGATAACCAGCCAGTACCGACAATAATCCGTGCTCAATCTGCTGCAGGACATCAGGTTTTCCATCCGGATGATGTATTTCAACAATCCGGTCTTCCTGGTCGACTAATGTTTGATCATGATTTACATCAAATTCCTCGTATGCATAGGATAAAGCTATGATTGTATTGATCAATGATTCAATTCGAAAATCATAGTCCCCGGCGTCATGCCAGCCGCCTTTATTTAATCCTTTGATAGGTTCTAATGGTTCATGGCCTTCTGGAACTTTTCCATGAGTATAAACATCAAAATGGTTGATATTTTCCGGCGCCATCAAAGCATCATCCAAATGACAGACATCATGCCAGACCCGGTACTTTTCAAAAACCTTCATGTGACACATTTGTACCGGTAAATAGTATTCCAAAGTCGGCTGCCAAATTCCCTGTTTAAAAATATCCGCACTAATGCGAAATAAATTGGATTTCCGACTATCATATTCAATGTAATAGAGTCCCGGCTCACGAATATCACTAAAATCCGCACTCAGATATTGGTAGCGCAAAAAATCCTGACAGCCTTCCGTTGTCATGACTTTAATGGTCTCAATTTTATTTGCAGTAATTTTTTTGAGATAAGCGGTTTTTTGTGGAGCGCCCTTTTTGTCCAGTTCAATAATGGCCTTTTTGATCTGACCGGGATGATAGCCCACCTGGCTGGCATGAATTACCGGTTCATAAGTCCAATTCTCAACAACATTTGGTATGATTTTCCATTCAAGGGCATTTTTAGTGACATTCCCAGGAATCAGCGACCGCACCACAAACCAGCCATTATTATGCTTTACTCTGCCATCAATTAATTTTAATGGTAAATTTTTGCTTTTGATTGTCATTTTCAGTTTGGGATCGTTCGCTGCAACTGTTAAACAGTTGCCCCCAGCCATTGGTACCGCCTCATATTCACCATCCGTATCTTTATATACCGGTGAATTGGGGTAATAGGGAAATATACCGGTGGTTTCGTCGAGAAGATAGCTCTTGCCAAATAAAAATTCCGGATATAATTCCATATTAAAACCAACCTTACCGACCCATTCCCCGGGCAATGGCTTATCCAGGTCGACAATGATCCGGATACCATCTTTTTCACCTATCGTGCGGATCGTATAAGTCAATTCCAGGTCCGGATAGATGATCGGCTGTTCATGGGTTTTAATCCTGCTGGAATCGGGAAACATCAACCGCGCCGTAATAATATTGTTCTCACGATCGATATGCTTATTCAGCAATTTGGGATAAGGCTGCCACTGACCCGGAGTAGGTTGTAGCGAAATATTGCCATTGTTGGTCACGCGCCGACCATGCTGAATAATGGCAATTCCCCCCTGATGCCCTTCGGGATAAATATCATTCAGCACCATTACATTTAATCCCCGTTTTTCAAAATAGCCCTTTTCATTAATAACGATATCCTCAGCATAGCCCCAACTAAAAATAGCCACGAGCATCAACAAAATGGATGTAACTTTCCTGTAATCTAATTGTGTCATAATTCCCCCAGAATGATAGGTTAGATTTAAAAAAAAATAATCGATTTAGTTTTTTAGTCTAGATGTTCAGCTGGTTTCTCTTACAATTAACCGGACATCCAAATACTTTTTTATCGGTGGTTTAATTTTTTTGTCAATCAATTTCAATAAAAGCATGGCCGCTTCTGAGCCCAGTTCATGCATAGGCTGACGAATGGTCGTCAACGCAGGCTTTAGAATAGAAGCAATGTCAATATCATCAAAACCAATAACAGCATAATCACCGGGTACCTGATAGCCCTTTTCCTGTAGTTTTTCAATGACGCCCAACGCCATATAATCATCGGAACTAAAAATCGCTGTGGGTCTGTTTGTCAACCGGAGAATTTTTTCAGTGTGTTCATAGGCAATATCCTTATCAAATTCACCCTGGATTATCCAATCCTCGATGTATTTCAATCCTAAATCATCCAGAGATTCCTTATAACCGACAAACCTGTCCATGCCATTGGTTTCATCAAGTTTTCCACAAACAAAACCAATTTTACGATGACCTTTCCGGTACAGATATTCCATCGCCAGTTTGGCCCCTTTGATATTTTCCGAATCAATGAAATTAACCTTATCATCATCCACCCGGTTATTGATCCGTATACAGGGCAGGCTGGATTCCGATAAATGACTGACATATTTATCACGATCGGAAATTTTCAGTAGGATCAGGCCATCAACCAAATTGCCCTGGGCTAAATTCAAGACTTCAAATTCATTATCCACATCGATCGGAAAAAGCATGATGCGGTAGTCACGATCTTTCAGCACCTCACTGACACCACTCAAAACATGGGCAATGTAATTATCCATAAAAATCTTTTCTTTTTTGGGGATTACGATACCAATGGTTCGTGTCTTTTTACTGGATAAACTGCGCGCGATCTGATCGGGATGGTAATTCATCTCTTTGATCAGTTTTTCAATTTTTTCCTGGGTTTGTGACGCAACTGTTCCGGTTTTATTGATGACTCTGGATACGGTCATTTTGGAAACACCGGCTTTTCTGGCGATATCAGTGATCGTGACTTTCATGGGTTCTCCTTAATTTTCCTGTGCATTGTAATATAAGCCGGCCGCCCCGAAAACTGCAATATTACTTTTCTCCGAAACTTCAATTTTTAATTTTTCTACTACCCTGGAATAGGCAAAATTAGAGAGTTGCCGCCACATGGTTTCCTGGAAAAAATCCCAGGACTTACTCACGGAACCGCCGAGCACAATCATCTCAGGGTCCAGAGCATATAAAATCGCTGTAATACCGATACCAAGATTGCGACCAAAATCACGGAAAATAGTAATTGCCTCCTCGTCCCCCTGCTTCGCCCGATTATACAATTCTTCTCCTTTTATGTCGTAAAAATTCTCAAAATACTGTCCGCAGCAGTAGGCTTCAAATACGCTTTCCTTGTAAGAAAACATACCATACTCTCCGGCGCCACAGTTTTCTCCGCTGTATAAATGACCGTCGATAAAAATACCGGCGCCCATCCCGGTCCCAATAATGAGGCCCACAAAATTTCTGGCATTTTCAGCCTTTCCAAAAAATTTCTCACCGGCAGCAAAACAATTGGCATCATTTTCAATATAAACCGGCACATTGAATTTATCCTCTAAAAGTGATTTTAAGGGTACTTCCGTCCAGGCGGGAATGTTTTGTACATCATAGACAACACCTTTTTGTGAGTCAACTAAACTGGGAACGCCGACACCTATACCGGCAACCTCACCGGTAAAGACTTTTGAAATTGTATCAATGACCTCGTCAATGATCACCTGTCCATTATCATTATTCGCGGTGATAAAAGTCTTTTCAAGTTTTACGATTTCCATGCCTTCAATTCGGCCCACAGTTACATTGGTTCCCCCCAAATCAACACCGATTATCACCTTGTCCTGCATTTTCCTGTTATCCTTTCTATAAAATCACTTATTCTTTGTCTCTGAAGGTTTTATTCTCAACCAGTGGTTTTGCCCAGAATCCAATACTCAGAATATATCCCAGTGTTCCGTAAAGCAAAAACATTCCGATCCGCAAACTAAAGATGTCAGCCAGCCCCCCTATCATCGCCGGAATAATGGCGCCACCGGCAATACCTGTGCAGAGAATACCTGAAAAAGTACCATGCTCCTTCGGCACCGAATTCAGCGCCAGAGAAAAGATCACCGGCCACATGGCAGAGAAGAAGAATCCTACTGCCGGGAAGGCGATCTTAGCAACATTCAGGGGTCCAAATAGTCCCAAAGTCAGAGAAATTAAGGCCATTATTACCGTAGCTTTCAGCACTGTTTTGCTGCGAAAAATTTTTAATACGCCAATTCCAATCAAACATCCGATGGCAAAAAACAGCCAAACATTGGCCACCACATCAGCACCAACAATCTTTGGATCCACATTATGATAGACTTTGAGAAATTCAGA
>CAYTLS010000146.1:0-5940 GCA_964438745.1 uncultured bacterium | reverse complement strand
ATGATTCTATTTATTATAAATTGAATCTGCAAAATAGAACAGACAAAGATGATAATTCCTATATTCAGAACCGGCATAGTTTGTTTTTACGATTAACATATATTTTCAAATAAATCAATGAGTATGCATTACCAAATATCAAATTCTGTTTTGTCCTTTCAAAAAGATCTGACTTTTTTTGAAGTACCGTCAATTTTTAAAAAACTAAAGTCCGAAAACAGCTCCTTCGAAGCGATAGACCTGAAAAAAGTCACCAAGATTGACAGTGCCGGTGTCGCCCTCTTGAATGAATTAATCGACCAGTCCCAAAACTCGATTAAACTTATTAATGTCAGCGATGAACACAGGAAGATTATTGACACCTTTAGTTTAGAGGGAAAAGACGAAACGGTCAGGGGACGGAAAAAGTATTTTTTAGAGCAGGTGCATTTCTGGATTGAAGGGGCTGTTGGTTCCATAAAAGATATGTTCATGTTGACATCTGAAGTCGCTGTCTGGTCGATTCTTGACCTCTTTTCTACAAAAGGAAGAAAAAAAGGGGCTGTCCTGCATCAAAGTATTATTTTGGGTGTTAACGCCTTTACTATCATATCTTTAATGTCAATCATATTAGGGTTGATCTTAGCTTTGCAATCCGCTGCTCAGCTGCGCCAATTCGGGGCTAATATTTTTGTGGCGGATCTACTGGCAATCTCCATGGTCCGTGAAATGGGCCCGATGATGACAGCGATCATTGTGGCCGGCCGCTCGGGTTCTTCAATTGCCTCGGAAATTGCTACAATGAAGGTGTCGGAGGAGTTGGATGCGCTTAAAACCATGGCAATCAATCCAATTCGATATGTGATCGTACCAAAATTTATTGCCATTACATTTTGTATGCCTTTACTGGTCACTATTTCTATTGTCATGGGAATTTTAGGCGGGTTGATTATTGCGCTTACTTATCTTGATTTGTCCGCTTATGCTTTTTTTAATCAATTATTTAGCGTCCTGACTATAAAAGACATTTCAATTGGACTGAGCAAAAGCTTTTTCTTTGCCTGGAATGTCGTTTTGATCGGCTCATATTTTGGTCTGAAAGTCGAAGGCGGTGCTGAGGGGGTCGGCAAAGTCACAACCCAGTCGGTGGTGGTTTCTATCTTTGCGGTGATTATTTTTGATGCAATATTTAGTTTATTTTATATGATCTAGAGGAAATTCGTAGTTAATATAACAGTTTTAATGATGAAAAATTAGCAATTGTCAATTACAAATTATTAAAGAGTGGAAGCGATTTTCGCGGTATGGATTGATTATGCCAAATGCAGTCGAAATACAAAACCTTAAAGTCAGTTATGACGACACAACCGTTCTCCATGATGTGAATGCGCGTATACCCGCGAATAAAGTAACGGTAATCCTTGGTGGCAGCGGTTGTGGCAAGACGACTTTATTGAAATCAATTTTAAAGTTAACGGACCCTGAAAAGGGATCCATCAAAATTTTTGATGAAGAGACCTTTGACTTAAATTCGGAGGCATTTGACAAATACCTAAGAATGTCCGGTGTACTCTTTCAAAACGGCGCCCTGTTAAATTCAATTACGGTATCTGAGAATGTAGCCATTCCTTTGGAACAGCACACAAAACTTCCTCTTCAAGTCATGAATCGTATAATTAAAGTAAAACTTGAACTGGTCGGTCTTTCCCATGCGATAAATTTACTGCCCTCAGAGCTCTCCGGTGGCATGAAAAAACGGGCGGCTCTCTCCCGTGCCATTGTTATGGATCCGAAAATATTGTTTTGTGATGAGCCCTCAGCCGGTTTGGACCCGGTCACCAGTAAAAACCTTGATAATCTGATCCTGAAACTAAAGGACCAGTTGAACATGACTATTGTAATTGTTACCCATGAGTTAGCCAGTATTCATCGGATTGCTGATCATTTGATATTTTTAGACCAGGGAAAGGTGTTGTTTGAAGGTAATCTTCAGAAAGCAAAGTCATCAGACAATAGGGTCGTGAAAGATTTTTTTGCTATGGGGGAGTTTTGATCATTGTGCCATGGAATTTTTTAAAGATTTAGAACCGATTAATAAACACCAAGAGGAGCTATTTGTTGAAGAAATTATTATTCATAATTATGCTGACATTTTTCATGGGATGCGGTCTTAATCCTACTAAGTCGACAAAAGTGGAATTCAATGATCCGGCCTTTGAGGCATTGATTAGAAATGAGATTTTTAAACCTGAAGAAGAGATTGAGCCTTGGGAGGTTGAAGATATTACAGTACTCTTTGGATCATCGCGGGGTATTGAAGATATTTCCGGGATTGAGTTTTGTATCAATTTAGAAAAACTATTTTTGTATGGGAATCAAATTATTGACATTACCTCTTTGGAAAAATTGCGAAAACTTGACCTTGCAATATTAAGCAGCAATTCAATAGAGGATTGTCGTCCTTTGGCTAACTTAAAACTATTGGAGTTCCTTGATGTCGGCGATAATAAAATCGAATCAATTGCGCCTTTATCAGAATTAACCAGGTTAAAGGAGTTTCATGCCAATCAGAATAATATTCAATCAATTGATGTTGTTGAAAATTTTACGAATTTACAAACCCTTAATCTGAATGATAACCGGATTAAAGATATTTCTGCTTTATCTGAATTATCAAAACTGGAAGAAGTAAGATTAGGTGACAATAATATTAATAACATTCAGAGTCTTTCTAGACTTTGGGAATTACGAGTAATTGATTTGTCGCATAATGAGATTTATAGTCTTTATCAGGTTTCCGGCTTAAATGGTTTGAAGCAGTTAAATGTCAGTGGCAATAATATTTCAATTATTGACCCGTTAAAGAAAAACCATAATCTGGAGAATTTAGATATTAGCCATAATCAGGTTAGCGATTTGTCACCGCTGAAAAATTTGCCAGACTTTTTCTTGTTGGATTGTGATGATAATAGAATTATGGATATTCAGCCCTTGGTCGATAATCCGGATATTAATTCCGGGGTAATTATAAGACTTCGTAATAATCCACTAAGTGAAAAATCTATTCAGGAATATATTCCGGAATTGTTGGACAGGGGTGTTCGAATTGAATACTGATTATTATTGGGAGAAAAGGGATCAAGTCCATCATTGGATGGATTATCAAGTGATCGCTTTATAAAAAATGGTAGTGTTTTTGAGAAATGAGGCTGTCCCAAAAGCCCACCTCTACTGTCATGCTGAGCCTGTCGAAGTAGACAGTTCTTAAGGAGAAAGCGTCACTTCGAAGTCACCCTTCGAGGGCCTCAGGATGACAGATTTTACCTTTTGGGACAGCCTCACTCCAAAAAAAATACGACCTGTAAAAAAAACAGGCCGCATTTGCAACATACTAATCCCCATTACTAATCGATATAGTCAAGTTCCGCCACAAAATGTCGCAGGCTGGATTCGCCTTTGGCAATGATTTTCATGCCTTTGCAGTCATGGCGGTAAGCATAGATTTCTTTGATCACCTCTGCCACATAACGTATATGGGAATTGGTGTAGACTCGTCGCGGGAGCGCCAATCGCACCAGGTCAAGATCCGGATAGGTGATCTTTCCGGTCTTCGGGTCCGGTACCGCGAACATAAAACTGCCGATTTCCACACCACGCACACCACCTTGTTTGTATAGTTCTACCACCAGGGATTGGGCGGGAAAATGCTTTTGTGGAATATGGTCCATGAATTTTTGTGCATCCAGGTAAACCGCGTGTCCGCCCGTGGGTTTCAGATAGGGAATGCCATACTCATCGAGCAATTCGCCCAGGAAGCGTACCTGCCCGATTCGATATTCCAGGTAATCTTCCTCCAGCACCTCTTCAAATCCTCTGGCTAAAGCTTCAAGATCGCGGCCGGACAGACCACCATAGGTAAGGAATCCTTCTTTCAGGATCAATTTTTCCTTTAATTTATCTGATAGTACATCATCATTGACCGCTACAAATCCACCCATATTGGCGAGGCCGTCTTTTTTTGCTGACATTGTCGCGCCGTCCACATAAGAAAACATCTCTTGTGCGATTGCTTTAATGCTTTTATTCTCATAGCCCTGTTCACGAGTTTTGATAAAGTAAGCATTTTCCGCAAACCGGCAGGCGTCAAAAAAGAAAGGCTTGTTGTATTTGTCAGCCAATGCTCTGACCTTACGAATGTTGGCCATGGAAACCGGTTGGCCACCGCCGGAATTGTTGGTAACGGTCAGCATAATGACAGGAACATAATCTGCTTTTTCCTGAAGGAGCTGTTCCAGTTTTTGAATATTGATATCACCCTTGAAAGGATGTATGATTTCCGGATCTTTGCCCGGTTCATCGACAAAGTTTTGCGGATCACCACCATTTTCCATGATATTGGCAAAAGTCGTGTCAAAATGATTGTTGTTTGGAATGATCATTCCGGGCTTTACAATTGTTGAAAACAGAATTGTTTCCGCGGCCCGTCCCTGGTGGGTTGGAATAATATGCCTGAGCCCGGTGATCTCTTTTAATATGGATTCGAAATTTTTCCAGTTGCGGCAATTGGCGTAGGCTTCATCGCCCAGCATCATGCCGGCCCACTGATTGTCACTCATCGCGCCGGTACCGCTGTCGGTTAACAGATCCACATAGACCTTTTCCGAATCAATATTAAAGACATTGTATCCGGCATTTTTTATAAATTGCTCGCGTTGTTGACGCGTGGTTTTTTTGATCGGTTCGACAACCTTAATACGAAAGGGCTCAATCGGGAAATTGGCCATAGTTACCTCCTGAAATTGACAGTTAAAATTTATAGATAGTAATTTTAAAAAAATGAGGGTGATTATCTGGAGAGGGGCGCCTTGACTTTTTCTTTGACATCTTTGACCACTTTATCTTTATACTTGTCAAGGTCTTTTTTGATTTCTTCGCGGTCTTTTTCTTTTATTTCTTTTGCGTCCTGTCGGATTTTTTCCATCAGGGTTTTAGGTTCAAAGGTTTTGTAATTCACAATTGCGATTGCAATGAAAATGACGAATAACACAGCCGCCAGTTTGATCAGTTTTTTTAAGAGAAAAAAAGCAATTAAAATAAGGATGATACCTGCAACTAATAATGCAGTGGGATTAGACATCAGATATTCCAGCCATTGTTCCATTTTATAACCTGTTAGATCATTATTAATAATTCTTTAATCCATTGCTTTTCTGCTTGCCATAACCGAAGTGAGCGGTTGTAAAGGGCACGGATTACGGGATCATTGGTTTTTAGTTTAGTTATTTGCTGCACTTGTTTTTGTATCATTCGGTTTAATTCGGCCTCGTAAGTTGTCAACGCGTTTTTCAATTCCACTACAGTGATAAAGTTAGAAAAATGCAGACATAATTCAAAAGAGGATTTTATGGTTCGGGGCAATGATAAATGTTGTTGCAGATATTCGGTAAATTTTTGGTCGCCCAAATCGGTTACTTCGTAAACTTTGCGATCCGGTAGTTTGTTGTTTTTTTCAAGATGGCTCGTCACTAATTTTTTGCGTAGCATCTTTTTCAGGATATTATAGATGGAAGAAAAAGCTAAGTCAACTTTATCTTTGAGGTTTTCTTTTTGTAGTTGTTTTTCGATTTGATAGGCATGGGTTGATTTTTGTTTCAATATTCCGATGATTGTAAATTCTGCTTGAGTCATAATGATTAAAATCCTTTGTTTATTTTCATATCAAAAAAGATCATTTCGATCCGGGCCTCATTATTAAAATGATCTTCTGCCGATCCAATGTCAATACTTCCAAAGGGGTTGGTGATTGACGGACCGCTGGTTTTAGGAAGTCTCTTTTTCATATTGAAAATCAGAGTTGTTGTATCCGGCATCCAAAAACCGTTGATGTTTTGATAATTGAAATCAATCGTGGAAATGGTATCTGCATTTTCTATTAGGTTAACCTGTTCGACCCGTTCCAGG
>CAYTLS010000145.1:0-5951 GCA_964438745.1 uncultured bacterium | reverse complement strand
AGTCAAAATTCAACACAATAATAGGACATTTGGCGTTTTGGTCGGCTACATAAACACCAGGGTTATTGATGAGGAATTCAAAGAGTTGTTTCAGGAAATTGTCAATGACCTGGGGTATGGTTTAAATGATATAGAACAGGTCAAAGAAAAAGAAGAGTATAAAGCACAATTACAGGAAAGCGAAGCCCGGCTTCGTAATATTTTTGATTACGCCCCGGCGGGTATTTTTCGCACGACTCTGGCTGGTGAAATTCTGGAAATAAATGATGAAATGGCCAGGATCATGGGATTTGATTCCATTGAAAATGCAACCGCCCATTATAGTGATCTGGAAAAAACCTTTTATCTGGACAAAAATAAACGAAAAGAATTAATTAATCAATTAGCCCTAGACGGAGTAGTTAAAAGTTTTACATTTCAGGCCAGGTCTAAAGAAGGTACGATTAAATGGCTCTCTATAAACGCGCGGCTGGATATGGATAAACAAATTCTTGATGCCTTTTGCCGTGATGTGACACATGAGAAAATCATGACAGATTCGCTGGCAAAAAGTGAAGAAAATCTGCGAATAACGATTGATTCGATAGGTGATGGCGTGATAACTACTGACCGGCAGGGCTTTATCACAAATATCAATCGGGTCGCTCAAAAATTAACCGGCTATAGTTATAATAGAGCGGTCGGTAATCCACTGGAGGATATTTTTTACATTGTTAGTGATTTAACCGGGGAGAGATGTGAAAACCCGGTGAATAAAGTAATCAACTCTGGTAAAATTGTCGGCCTGGCCAATCACACCGTGTTAGTCAGCAAAAATAAGCAAAGATATCAGATTGCCGACAGCGCCGCCCCTGTAAGAAATAAAGATGATGAAATCATTGGTGTGGTGCTGGTCTTTCGTGATGTTACACAAGAGTACGCCATTCAAAAGCAATTGGCATGGAATGAGAAACATCTGAAGTTTATTATTGAAGGCGGAAATCTGGGCACCTATACCTGGTATGTGCAGACCGGGAAAACTATTTTTAATGAAAAGTGGGCAGAAATGATCGGGTATAAGCTGGCGGATCTTGAGCCCACTACCATAGAAACATGGAAAAAACTGACACATCCCGAGGACCTGGAAAAAAGTATACAAAAAATCGAGAAATTAATTAATCAGGAGATTGATTATTATGAAGCTGATCTGCGGCTGAAACATAAAAAAGGTCACTGGATTTGGGTGCTGGATAGAGGCAAAGTGACGGAATGGGATGAGCATGGTAAGCCTGTTAAAATGAGTGGCGTACACACTGATATCTCGCTGCTGAAAAAGACCGCGGCCAAACTAAAGAAAAGTGAACAGAGATACCGCTCATTGTTTTCCAATATGACAACCGGTTTTGCTTTGCATAAGATCATCACAGATGATTCGGGTCGTCCGGTGGATTATGTTTATGTCGAGGTTAATGATGCCTTCGAGAAAATGACAGGACTTAACAGAGATGAGATACTTAACAAAAAGATCACAGAGGTTTTACCCGGGATTGAGAGGGACCCGGCTGATTGGATTAACCGCTATGGACAAGTGGCGCTCAAAGATGAGACCCTGAGATTTGAGAATTACTTCGAAAGTCTTGGTAAATGGTTTGATGTTTTATCCTATTCACCACAGCAATATTATTTTGCCACGATTATTGATGACAGTGCTGAAACTTGAAGCAAGTGAAAAACGATTTCGCGAAGTAATTGAATACAATTATGTGCCAATGGTAATGACAGATAATAATCAGGATATTATTTTATTTAACAAGAAATTCACGGATACTTTCGGATGGAGTCTGGATAATGTCAGGACAGCGAAAGACTGGTGGGAAGCGGCCTATCCCGATCCGGTTTACAGGGAAGAAGTTATCCAACAATGGAATCGTGCTGTCGAAAAATCTGTTCAAACAAAAAATGAGATAGAACCGCAGAAATGGAAATTGACCTGCAAAAGCGGGCAGGAAAAAATAGTCGAATTCGTCTTTAAATCGCTGGGTGATATCAATGTGATCGCCATGAAGGACATTACTGAATTTGAAAAGAAGCAGCAGGAAATTAAAGATATTCATAATATTTACCGGCAAACCATTGAAAATGCTCAGGGTGTGCCTTATAAATTGAATTATAAAACTGAAAAATATGATTTTATCAGTGATAAATGTGAGGAACTCTTAGGAATTCCACGGGATAAATTAACTTTGGACGAAATACGGAAAATTGTAAAAAATCCGATTGTGACAGACCCCAACGGCCCAATTAATTACCAGGAATATAATCAATTATTCAAAAGTGGACAGATTGATAAATACCAGGTTGAATTTCAGATCGACCATCCTGACGGTGAAACGAAGTGGATCAGTGACCGCTCCCTGACCATAAAGCAAAATGGTAAGGTCATCGGCTCTGGGAATTCTACAGGATATATCAGAGATTAAAACAGCGGATGACAAACTAAAATACATTCATAATATTTACCGGCAAACGATTTTGAACGCCCGGGGAATTCCCTATGTATTTAAATACGCGGGCAATTCCTATACTTATTTGGGCGAAGGCTTTTATGAACTGTTCGATGTTGATTATGATAATACCACCTTTGAAAAAGTACATAGAAATGTCATTCAAAATATGGTTGCGGATCAGGCCAGAACCGATGATTACGAAGAATATGTCAGGAAGTTTAAAATAGGAAAAATTGAAAATTATAAAGTTGACCTCAAGATCAAAACAAAGAGTGGGAATATTAAATGGGCCGCAGACCGGGCCATGCCAATTAAAGATGACAAAACCGGAGCGGTTGTTGGCGTTATGGGTATTTTGCAGGATATTACCGAACAAAAGCAGGCGGAAGAGGCGCTGAGGAAAAGTGAAGAACGGTTTAAACTGGCGATCGAAGGAACCCAGGATGGTTTATGGGACTGGAATTTACGTACAAACTATGCTTATCATTCTGAACGATTTGCTACAATGCTGGGGTATGAATACGGTGAATTGCCCTTTACCAGCAACGCCTGGGAAGACCTGGTGCATCCTGACGATATAGAAATGGCTAAACATAAGGTTCAGGAGTATCTGGATCAAAAAGTTGATCACTATGTTTCAACCTTCCGCATGCGCTGCAAAGATGGGGCTTATAAGTGGATCACCGGGCGTGGAAAGGCGCTTTTTAATGAGCAGGAAAAAGCCTATCGGTTTTTAGGCTTCAACACAGACATTACAGAACAAAAAAAATCAGAGGAATTGAATCTTCAGTTAGAAAAACAATTACGCAAGAAGCAAAAACTGGAAACGCTGGGGACCCTGGCCGGCGGCATTGCTCATGATTTTAACAATATATTAACGCCGATTATGGGCTACTCCGATATGGCGATGCACAGGATGGATGACAACAACCCCTTTTATGACCATTTTAATGAAATATCCCGGGCGGCAGTCAGGGCAAAAGACCTGGTGTACCAGATGTTGAATTTTAGTCGACAATCAGAACAGCAGCGGACACCAATGAATATCGTGCCGGTTATAAAAGAAGCTCTGAAATTAATGCGGCCATCGATTCCCACTACGATCAATATACAAAGAAAAATTAATAAGGTGGAAGATAAGGTTCTGGCAGATCCAACAAAGATTCACCAGGTCATTGTCAATTTATGTACCAATGCTTTTCAGGCAATGGAGGAAAAAGGTGGCCTCTTGACTATTGAACTCAAAAAAGTCTCAATTGACGAAGAAACCAGTAAAAATTATCTGGATCTCAACCCCGGCGACCATTTAAAATTGAGTATTGCGGACACTGGTTCCGGTATGGACGCGATGACCAAAGAACGGATTTTTGAGCCATTTTTCACCACCAAAAACGTCAACAAAGGCACCGGACTCGGCCTGTCTGTAGTGCATGGTATTATCCAAAACCATGAGGGAATCATTACGGTCTACAGTGAACCGAACCAGGGGACAACCTTTAATATATTTTTACCGGTTTATAAGGGCCGGGAAATAGCCGAGAAAAAAGAAAGCAGGGAAGAGGCCTTCAGAGAAGGAACCGAATCAATTTTGGTGGTTGATGACAAGGAATCAGTAACAAAATTGTTAAATAAAATGCTAAAAGCATTGGGGTATCAGACGACTATTGCCAATTCCAGCCAGGTGGGCTTTGATCTGTTTCAAAAAAATCCTGAGCAATATCAGCTACTCATCACTGACCTGACAATGCCGGAAATGACCGGTCTGGAACTGGCGGAGAGAATCCATCAAATAAACCCGGATATGCCGGTAATAATGGTTACCGGATATGGAAACCGTGTGAAACAGGACGATAAGGAAAGAGCGGGAATTACTCAATTAATCGGTAAGCCGATTCTGTTGAGTGAAATTTCACAATCAGTGCGAAATTTATTGGACAGAATGAAAAAAGAGTGACGAAAGATGCCACTCTTTTTTCTAACGGGTTAGGATATGAATTTTTTAACCTGGATTATTCATGAATTTTCAAATTTTTTAATCAAAGTGCATAAAATTAATAGTTTACAAAAGAAACAATAAAAAACTAATTTGTAAAATTCATAGAATGATATTCAGGTTAATCCCGATAGTTTCCACAGGAAACGTATCGGCGCGAAGCGGGCATTGTTCATATTTTTATGAATAATGCAGCTTAATTACCAGGCCTTTTTCTTCAGAAATAACCCCAAAGCAATGAAATAACAAAGACCGGCAAATGCAAGGGCAAAGGAATAGCCCCAGGTAAAAGCAATTAACAATACCAGTGTGGCGCCAAAAGTGGAAGCCGCACCATTGACCGCGAATCCCCAATCTATTAATTTGCCCACACGCAATCCGGCTTTAGGAAATGGCATTCCCATAAAAAATCCCAGGGGAGCCAATGCGATTATGGCTATCAGAATACGTGGAAAAAGTCCTAATCCGCCAAATAATTTTACCAGCAGCGGAAAGACGATAATATTGATTGCCAGCCATAGTAAAATAGCGATAAAGGGAACCGGGTCCTTGAAGTTTTTGGAAAACCGGCTGCCAATTCCTGAAAAAAGTAAAAGGCTGATCAATATTGTAGTTAGACTAAAGATTGTCGTGCCGATCAATAAAGCATATTGTTGAATAAGAATGACTTCGATCATCATAAATCCCATTCCAATCATAAAAAAGTAGAGCCAGGGAGCAAATTTCAATTTTTCTTCACTGAAGAGATAGGGGAGCAGATTAATAGGGATAATGATACCCAATATGATCATCAGGATAATCGCAATGATCAATTTTGAAAGGGGAAATCCGAAAAACTCATAAGGCAGCACTTTGTCCAGTTTTTCAAAAGAGAAGTTTTTCCAAAGACCCATTTGGGCGGCAAAGGGCCGGTTATCTGTGGTCGGTGAAATGTCATAAGGCGCTTGATCTTTAGCAGATTCCCATCCCTCATGAATGATGCTGGTAATGAGCGAATCCTGAAGCGAATCTATCGTCACCGGATAGATCGGGTACACCCAGTTGCGCGCTTCCATTTCCATATCGCCGAAAGCATTCGTAATGATTTCATTGGTAAGTGGTTGTTTGCCCATCAGAATGATTTTTCGTCGCATTTTGGGCAGATTATAAACGGCGAAGTGAGCATTTGGATTTTCTATGCCGACACTGTTCAGAGCATCCTTTACCTCGGAGATCATGCGGGGCACGTAAAATTGGTGTTCCATCATCAGAAAACCATTTTCTGACAGACTATTCCAGTAATCAATAAAGGCTTCGGTGGTGAAAAGATAATTTTCCGCCAGGGCAAAACTGCCCGATGCCATGGCGGCGAAGGAATTTGCGCTCAAGGAGTAGATCATGTCGAATTTATTATCGAATCGTCGCACATAGGCTCGGGCATCCTCAGTCACCACTTTTACCTGCGGATCCTGGTAAATTTTACCGGAAAAATC
>CAYTLS010000144.1:0-5968 GCA_964438745.1 uncultured bacterium | reverse complement strand
ATTTCTCAGTAAGTTTTATTCCAGAAATACTCTGTTTCCCCTTCAGGGAAAGTCCTGATTCCTGACTCTTATCATAGGGCTACATTTCATTGCGCCCTATGTTGGGCTATGTTTCCCCGTTGGGGAAAGTCCCGGAAATCCTTTAGGATTCTCCAAACTGATGATTGGTTCTCCCTGGATTTGCCCAAAATGCCAAAATCTCAAAGCTGCTGAAACCTTCAGAAGGCTATCCAGTGAATATTCCCACCTCTCAGAAATATTGCCCCCACTCTGCTTGCAAGGAAAACCTTCGGTTCTGCTCCTGAGCTACCATTACTCCGGGGATTGGTTAGATTGCATTAGGCGCTTCGATCGTGTGAGCCAGGCAACAGAACAACTCTGGCAAAGGTTTTCAACCATTTGCAAGGGTTCCACGCCTCTACCCCAAAGCGGTCATTGCGATGGAGCGGAGCGACTGAAGCAATCTCGATGTCTTGCTTGATGCTTGTCATTTGGATTGCTTTGATCGCTCCGATCGCCCGGATTGTCTGCCCGGCGAAGCATAGCGAAGACGGGCTTCACTTTATTTCTATCTTCATTACATTACGCCGGACAGGCGCAATGACATGATGGGACACCATGCAACACTCCGAAGTAATCATCGCGGATATTCCGGATAAAGGTATTAAATAAACAGAGTAAATATTGTCGATAATCCCAGCAGAATAAAGATAATACCGGAGATTTTATGCAGCAGATTGGCGTGGATTTTTTTCAACACATGATAGCCTAACTGTATTGTCACCAGGGAAATGATCGCCAATCCCACCATCACCCCGATCATAACCATATAACTATTGTAATTGGTGGCAAACAATGCGCTGGCGATCTGGGTCTTGTCACCCATTTCCGACAGCAAGATCATTGAAAAAGCCGACATAAAGGGTTGCTTCAGGTCACAAGTGGCATTTTCTTCCAGATGCTGTAATAAAAAACTGATCCCAAATCCGATGAACAACGTTCCGGACAATATTTTAATAATATATTGCGGAACCAATTCCGCTATAAACCCACCGGCCACCACAGCCAGCCCATCTACAATAAAAAAAGCGGCCATCGCGCCCAGGAATAAACTGAAATGTTTTTGGGTCTTTCCGGCCAGACATAGTAGTGCCAGCTGAGTTTTATCACCGATTTCTGCCAATCCAACTGATATTAATGGAATTAAAAGGTCACTGAGCATTTTTTTGTTTTCCTGATTATTTATTAATTTTTAACTTGAATCTTATGAAAAATTTATCATTTTTTTTAGTTTAAGCAACGAATAAAAAATATGGGGAAAGAGAGACATGAAAATCAAAATAGTGATATTTTTTACTTTTCTTTTATCAACCAGCGTATTAATAGCACAGGAGGGGTCAGTCAGGGGTTACATTAGAGACAGGGAAACCCAATCCCCTCTGGTAGGTGTCAATGTCCTTGTCGAAAAAACAAAATTCGGTGCCGCATCGGACATCACCGGGCAGTATCAGATCGATAATATTCCTGCCGGTACTTACAATATATCCTTTCAGATGATTGGTTATGAAACAGTTAAGAAACTCAATGTGCCTGTCAATCCGGACAAATCCACCCGTCTAGATGTGGAATTAATGACCAAAAGCCTGCAGGGAGAAACAGTAATTATTACCGGCAAGTCCTTTACTAAATCTTTGGATGCCACTGTGTCGGAAATGAATCTTGATTTTACCGAATTGATGAATGACCCCGGCAGTGCTATGGATGTTCAGCGAATGATGCAGGCCCTGCCTTCGGTGGTATCGGGAAATGATCAGGATAATGAGATCATTGTGAGGGGCGGAAATCCGGCGGAGAATCTGTTTCTGATTGATAATATTGAAATTCCCAATCCCAATCACTTTGGTATGCAGGGCAGTGGTGGCGGACCTATCAGCATGATTGATCCTCTTTTCCTGCAGGAAGTTGATTTTTACGCCGGCGCCTTTCCGGCCCGGTTTGGTGGCAAAGCTAGCTCTGTTATGAATATTAAACTCAAAGAAGGTAGTCGTGACGCCTTTCATGCAGTGATGGATATGGGCATGGCCGGTATCGGTATGAATTTGAATGGACCTGTCAATGAAGGCCGGGGATCCTATATGTTCGGCGCGCATAAAAGTTATCTCGATTTAATTGCCGGTGGAATCGGTCTCACGGCAATTCCCAAGTATTATAGTTTGCAGGGAAAACTCGTTTATGATTTAAATCGCAGCAATAAACTCATTATCAATGGTATCTACGGAAATGATAAGATATTAATTAAAGAGGACTTAAGCGAAGAAGCGCTGGATGAAAAACGTGAGTTAGTTGATTTTCGGGGCCAGACCTATGCCGGCGGAATGAGTCTGAAGAGCATTTATAATAAAAATTCCTACTCCCTGTTAACCCTGTCCGGGGTTGGCAAAATCTGGGATACCGATGTCAATGAAAAACAAGGAAATATATCAACTCCGGTATATCGCCAGCAAGACCATCAAACTGAATGGACACTGAAAGGCGATTACTTTAACCGAGTCAACGAAAAAAATCACCTGCGCCTGGGTTTTAATCTAAAATCGATACAATTTTTTAACGATGAATGGACCAAAGGTGATACAATATGGAACTATCAGTATTATCAGGCTGGGAACCTGGAGCAACCTATTCCCTTTCCCGGCATTAATTACGATGACAGTCAATATACTTACCGAAAAAATCAGGTGGTTCATGTTCATGATACCAAAAGGCAAAACAGAAGCCTCTCCTCCCTGAAATCCAGTTTATTTACACAGTATAAGTTCAGACCGATAAAAGCTCTGGAAATCAATACCGGTATCCGCTATTCCTATTTTGAATACGCCAGTCAATCCTATTTTTCCACAAGAGCTGGCGCCACCTATCAATTGACCGGAGCGACTTCACTAAATTTTGGTTATGGTAAACATTTTCAGGAGCCGGCTTTTATATATTTTGCCAATAATCTACGGAAGAATAAACATCTGAAAAGCTATCATTCCGATCAATATGTGCTGGGGGTTGAACACTTCTTTGATGAGAGCATGAAAGCGACGGTGGAAGTATACCACAAAAATTACAGTGACCTGCCTGTCAGCAGACAGTGGGTAGAGGGCGATTCTATTGATTATTATGACAATGAATTACTCAGCAAACAAGCAGCAAAAACCAGTGGTATTGAATTTTTTCTGCAAAAGAAAATGATCGAAAACCTGCACTTTACACTGGCCTATTCCTATTATGTCTCCCAATATGAAGACCTTCGTCCCAATGATAATAACTGGTATACGGGTTCCTACGATTTTCGCAATGTGTTGACCGTTGTGGGTGGTTATAAAATAAATAATCGCAATAAAGAATGGTACCGGGAATTGAAAAGTAAAAAGTGGTGGAAATATGTGGATTGGCTGCTGTCACCCGGTGATGAGCTGGAACTCAGTGCCCGTTTTCGATACAGTCAGGGCCGTCCGTTTACACAACAACATTATGATCCTCAGCTGCGGCGTTGGTACACCAGAACCCATCAGGAACTCAATACCCAAAGATTACCGGCCTACCATCGCCTTGATTTTATGATCAATCGCCGCTGGATCTTAAAAAATTCTGCAATCGTGGCCTATTTTAATCTGATGAATGTCTATAATCATCAAAATGTCTGGGGGTATACGTATAATGAATCCGGTACACAGGATAAAATTTATCAATATGCCTTTACACCGGTTGGCGGGTTTATTTGGGAATTCTAATACAAGAGTGCTGATGCAAATTAACCGGCACTATTCATAAAGATGTGGACAAAGCCCACTTCACGGCGATTATTTTCAAAATCAGGCTTTCGACTAAGTTGATGGTTTAATATTAATTTTTAGACATGCTTTCCAATAAAAATTATTAATTAATTGATAATAAGATATTTTAAGATATTTATTCAAAAATAATTAGTAATGATTTTATCGAAGTTTCACAAAACCACATTATTTTTCACCTGATTATACATTATATTGTGGAAATGACTTGCAATTTAATTTTTAGTTTTGTATTATGATTTTGAGGGAAAAAGGCCTCATGATAAATAAATTAACTCCATAAAAAGATTTACATTACTTATTTAATTTCAAAAAAATTAAACCGAGGGGAACATGAACAGGAAATTAAAAAAGAACAATGCCAACAGAGCCTTAGGTTCCTATCTTGAAGAAATTTCAAAATATGAGCCGCTTTCACCCGAAAAAGAAGTTGAATTAGCCCAACGAATTCGTAAGGGCGATCTTGAAGCCAAACGAAAGCTAACAGAGGCGAATTTAAGATTTGTTGTAAGTGTTGCCAAAGATTATCAGGGCAATGGTCTTCCTCTCACAGACCTCATCAACGAAGGTAACCTGGGGTTGATAAAAGCAGCGGAACGATTTGATGAAACCCGGGGTTTTAAATTTATTTCCTATGCTGTCTGGTGGATTCGCCAATCGATATTACAAGCTCTGGCGGAACACTCCCGGATTATACGTCTTCCGCTGAACCGTGTCGGTACTATAAAAAAATATCTAAAGAATTGGAAGCTCTTGAAATGCAATACGAACGAGCACCAAGCCAGGATGAATTGGCCATTGGACTGCATATGGATACGGAAGATATTTCCAATTCCATAAAAATATCACGCCGTCACCATTCACTGGATAAGCCTTTTAAAGATGGAGAAGAGAATACATTGTCTGATGTTTTAAATGATGATTCAATTCCTGATCCTGATAGTTGCCTGATGATGGATTCCCTAAAAAAAGACATCAAGCAAAGTCTTAATTCTCTAAAAGATAAGGAACGGGATGTTTTGGTTCTCTATTTTGGAATCGATAATGAATATCCAAAAACCCTAAATGAGATTGGTGAAAGATTTAATCTGACCCGTGAACGGATACGACAGATCAAGGATAAGGCGATAAACAGGCTTCGTCACAAATCCAGGAGTTCTGCCCTGCGTGCTTATCTGGGTTAAAAGTATTTCAAATAAAAAATCAAAAGCCCCAATAAATTTGGGGCTTTTGAGATTATAACTAACTAAAAATAGAGATGTGAAGGAAATATAACAAACTTTACTCTTTATTAACACTATTTTTAATTTTTTTTAATATTTATCATAATTTGGCAAGAAAAACATTTATTTATACCGTTTTTAATTTCCACTAAAATACAAAAGCAAAAGAAAATGTTTTCATTTTAACCAATATAATTTTATTTTACACCTATGAGCACATTAAAAATCAAATATTTTCAACTAATTAGCTGCTGTTTTATTATTTTCATTGTTTCATTTTACAATTGTGGAAATAATGGTCTCAGGAAAATTAAAAAAAGTCGCAAAATTCAAGTCATTACAGATAATAATGCCAATTGCTATTATCTATACAAAAATCAACCCATGGGACTGGAATACGAATTGGCACGGGGTTTTGCTGATTTTCTGGGCGTCGAGTTGGAACTGATCACACCCCAATGGCAAGAGATGGAACCGATGTTGCAAAAAAATCAGGCTGATATTATTGCCGCCAACTTAACGATTACTGACAACAGAAAGCAAGATCTGGATTTTTCCATTGGAATTTTACCGATTCAGCAATTTGTGATCACCAACAATCGTAATGATTCTATTCGGAATGAACAGAACCTTGCCGGTGAAACAATCCACATTCGTGAAAACACCTCATATCACGAACGATTGCTCCAACTCCAGGAAAATGGTATTGACCTATCTTTGCAACTCTATGCAGATCTTCCCAGTGAAGAATTCATTCGTCGGGTATCAATCGATGACATAGCTCTCACAATAGCAGATTCTCATATCGCCCGTTTGAACCGACGCTATTACCCCAATATTAAACTGGCTTTTCCAATCGAAGAACAACAGGAAATCGGCTGGGCGGTTAAAAAGGGAAACAGGGAATTG
>CAYTLS010000143.1:0-5988 GCA_964438745.1 uncultured bacterium | reverse complement strand
GACATTTTTCGCTTCCTACCTGGGGGCGATTGGCTCTTTTTTCTCCGGATCAGCGACTATTTCCAATCTTACTTTTGCCGGGATTCAGAATTCAATTGCAATTCAGACAAATCTCGACAGAACGACAATTCTCGCCTTGCAATCAGTTGGTGGCTCTATCGGAAATATGGTCTGCATCAACAATATTGTTGCCGTCACCTCCGTGCTTATGATCAAAAATAAAGAGGGCTTTATACTGAAGAGAACAGCCTTGCCAATGCTTTTTTATGGAGCGCTTGCCGGAAGTATCGCGTTGATTTTGTTCTAATTAAAATCAGTGCGGCCTAAGGATTTTTCATCAAATTTACACCTTCTAAATGGTATTTTTATTCAGCGAAGCCATAGGTTGAAAATTTTATATTGTTGATAAAATGAGATAAATTGAATAGAATAAAAGAATAATTCATCAACACAGTGTCATTAAAATTAATTGGAAGAGTAAACAGTGCCGGAAAAGTTCATTTCAGAAGCAAAACAAAACTATATTCAAATCTTAAACTATATTACTAAAAGCCAGCAATCTGTCATTAAAACTGCCACAGTTGATATTTCCGATATTATTCCCTTGGCCCGAAAAATTGTAACCTTTATGAAAAGGTCAAAAGACTTGAGTTATTATGCCATTAATTATTATGATCCCAAGGATTTATTTGTTTCTCATTCTGCCAATGTAGCAATTTTTTCAACCACGATTGGAATTGGTCTGAAATATAGTGATGAAGAATTGTTGCAGCTCTGCGCGGCCGGCATTCTGCATGATATTGGAATTACAAAAATTCCCGCTCAAATAAAAAATGAAACAGAGGAAGAACTGGGTAAAGAGGAAATCCATTACTTTCGAAAACATTCCAAACTAGGGTATGAATCCATTGAAAAGAACAGTGAGTTTAGTGAAAAAATTGCTCAGGTGGCCCTGCATCATCATGAGCGCAATGACGGCAGCGGTTTTCCTGATCAATTATCTGGAGATGATATCCACCCCCACGCCAGAATTATATCGCTGATAGATGTTTATGAAGCATTGATCCATCCCCGCAGTCACCGGGACAAATTAGTTCCGCCGGCAGGCATTCAACAAATAATTAAAAATAAAGGGAATTATTTCAGCAAACCAATTTTAAAAGCGCTGATAAACTATATTTCTATATATCCTATTGGAACCTATGTGAAATTGTCATCAGATGAAGTTGCCCGGGTTGTTGATCTTAATTCTAATAATCCGGTCAGGCCAAAAGTAAGAGTGATCTACAATTCCAAAGGACAGAAGATTGAACCCTATCTGTTAGATCTTGTAAAAGAGCCACTAATTCATATTAAAAAATGTTTGCCGTATAAAATCAAATGAATTATTACAAATTTAACGGAAGATAAAACAAGAAGTTCACTTTTTCCCTTTTGAAGATTTCTGATGAAAATTTTGATATAATTTTTAAACATATCAATATTCAGATTATTTTATTCATATTTCAAAATTTCTACAGAATTTGTGATTTGACGGCACAGAAGGCGCCAGCTAACGGTGATTTGTGCAATCGACAAGACTACAATAAAGTTGATCGATATTTTCGTCATTCTGCATATCGCTCGAAACTTACAAAGATACCTAACGGGCTGAGCGACCCTGACTCCGAAGCAAATCCACATCAGCCAAACTCTCCAAAATAAAGCCGCTATCAGGGTTACTAAATGTTAGATACTTTATTTTACATCAGCCACTTTGTTTTGTGAAATATGATTATAAAATTCACGAATATTTATTACATACCATTGTTTATACTCAGAAACGCTTACGGGCAAATAATGACTTAAAAAATTTTCTTTATAGTACGTTATACAGCCCAATCAATTTTAAATTTTTTGTTAATCCTATTGTATCTTTTGGACCATCAAATAGACATTTTTTATCACTACGAACAATTGAATACTTAATAGCGACTGCTGTATCTTTATTTCTCATTTCATCAGAATACATTTTTTTGTATCAACAAAACCATTGGATTCAAAGCGATAAAAATAAATTCCAGAGGAATAATTGTCAGCATTCCACGTCACGTTGTAATTACCGATCTCTTTATTTTCATTCAACAGAGTTTCCAATAATTCTCCATGTATATCATAAATCTGTATGCTGATATTTCCCCGTTTTAACATTGAATACTCAATCGTTGTTGTTGGATTAAAAGGGTTTGGATAATTCTGTCTCAGCATAAAACTTCCCGGAATTTGAGATAAATCGGGATCTCTATCAATGTCTGTCTGAAAATCAGCCAGAGGAGCAGACCAAACACCGGACCTACTGGGTGCGACATAAATACTCTCCGGACTAAGGGCAATGGCATAATTATTACTTGTCGGGAGATCACCGGTTATATCTATCCAGACAGTATCGGAGGTTGGGAGCCAGGATAGACTATTTCCAACCGAAGCAAAAAGCCCCTCATCATTTTTTGCGAGATAATTACACATTTTATATTCAAGATTATAAGAAAGGTCAATCCAATTGGTATCATTTTCGGGGAGATAAAAAACACCATTCATACAAGCGGCATAAATAGTATTATCAAAATTATATAGTTTACTATTCAGCATCCAGAACACTTGGTCAGCAGCCACATCCCAGTTTTCTCCAAAGTCTTCAGATTTCAATATTAAGTAACCATTTTCAACTGCCGCGTAGATGGTAGAATCGCGGGTTGCCTGGGATTCAATAGTAGGTATTTCCAACTCAATTGGGGTCCAAACTAAAGTATCGCGATTAGCCTTACATAACCCTGGACCATCCGTTCCGGCGAATAAAAAATTACCAATTCTCGAGATAGATTTAACATCAAAAAAATCGTATTTACCATCATCATTAAAACCATCATTAAAACTATTCCATATTTGCTCTTGGCTACTATAAGAATAAAACCCATTACGATATCCGAGATATATGTTTTCCTCGTCAAGAAATAAGGTATTGGGATTGCTGTCATCAAGACCGTCTATAAACCACTCCCAGTTAATATCATCTAAGCTAGTCCTATAAACCCCATCTCCAGACGTAAGGGCATAAAGTGTATTACCGTCGGTTTTCAGATCTGAGATATTTAGATTGTCAATATACATATCTATTTTTATCCATTTCTCATCTATATTATCCGAATGATATATTCCCCAGGCTGTCGATAAAAATAATCTATCTTCATAGGAAGTTAAATCGATGCAATACCGAGCTCCAAAAGGAAGACCCGTACTAATTTCTCGCCAACTATCTCCATTATCATCCGATACAAGAACACCAGCCATCGTTGCTAAAAAAAGTTTCCCGTTCAATACTGCAAAATCGGTTCCCCTGTTTTCCAATGGAAGCGTTAACTGGGTCCAGGTTTCCCCCAGATCGGACGATCGATAGGTATGAGTACTTGATGATGCAAAAATTAATGAGTCCTTGGCGGCTAAAGTATACATGATTGTACTCTCCGGCAGACCATTGGTCAGCTTTGTCCATGCAGAATCGAGCGCGTTTTTCCTGAATATACCATCATAAGTAGCGGCAAAAATAAAATCATTATCAGTAATTAAATCATTGGTGATGGAATTTGTCAACCCACCGTTGCATTCAACCCATCCAAGCGAATCGGCCAGGTTGTTAACTAATATTCCTCCGGTTGTTCCAACATATAGCTGACTATCAAGCTTTTCAACCGATAAAACAAAGCTATATCCAGTGCTTGTACTATCATCAACCCAGGTTTCACCATTATCTTCTGAATGAACCAGACCTTTTGTTGTGGCGGCATAAAGGGTCTCATTATCAACAAAAAATTGCTGGACTGCTTTAAATTGGAAGAAATTACTATCCAATGACTCCCAGGTCTCTCCATTGTCCCGGGATCTGTATACTCCCGCTTGACCAGTGTTTAGATAAGCGAATATATTATTATCTTTTGCAATTATGGCACCCGCTGAAACGCCGCCAAAAGGACCATCTACTTTTGTCCACTGAGCATTGAGAGAACCTGTGGATAGTAGTAATAATAGCATCATTAAAAAGCATGACTTTTTCATAAGTTTGTCTCCGGGGTTATATTAAAAAGCACAAAAATATTTTAAAGTTTTTTACTCCAGTTAATGACATAGAATGATACATCATTGAGTGTTTTAGCTAAAAAGATCATTCTCAAAATCAACAATTATGTCCAGTATTCTGACGGTTGTAAGTAACCCCCCATGTTGAACAAAGACACTCTGCAGCAGTCCCATCTAAATTTCAAGCAGCACATTGATATAATAGCATTTTTCAAGTTATTAATTTAATAAGTAATTACAAAGGAGAAACAATTATGTCAAAGGGTAAACAAGGCTTCATTCTGTCAATTTACACTGAGCCACATATGTTTTTTATACATTGATATAGCCCGCTATTTGTTAATTCTTTTATCATGTTTCAACAACCAATCATATAATTCATTTCCAGGATACACTAACCAATGAATCCAATGTCCAACGTTTTTTACTCTTGTATATTTGACTTGGCTATTTATTTCCGTTAGTCTATCTAACAGGTAATCTGTTTCTTCAACGGGCACAACTTGATCTGATACGCCATGAAAAGCCCAAATTGGTGTTTTTTCTAAATTTTCAATGTTTTCTGAAATATAATCCATATGTCTGGTGAAACCACTCATTGGGGCAATTGCAGCAAATTTATCAGGATATTTTGTCCCAAGATACCAGGTCCCGGAACCTCCTAAACTTACTCCTGTTAAATAAATTCTGTTTGTATCAACCCTATATTTTTTTATCAAGTCAATGTAAAAATCCTCAAACCAGTTTTCAGTCGACCAGCGAAGATGTTTGGGACATTGTGGGGCAACAACGATAAAAGGAAAATTACGTCCCCTATAAATTTGGTCAAATGGACCAGCATCATATAAATCAAGCGTATCACTCCCACGGGCAGAGCCCCCATGTAAGAAAATTAATAAAGGATATTTTTTGGTAGACTCCATTGCATAATCCGCTGGCAAATATGTAATGTAATGGTATGATGTCGTTTCAGGAGATTGATTAATGCCATTTTTGAATGTTATTGCATACTCTAAGTCTCCTTTTTCATTCCAATATTTACAACTCCCATTTAACTGAGCATTACGCCAAAATTTTTCTGATTCTTTTATTCCGCTTTTATACCATGAAACTGCTAATCCATCTCTTAATCCATTTTTGTAATTTGCAGCATAAATAGGCTGCCCATTTTTCGACCACTCCCTATATTTTTCCTCTTTAGTATTTGTACGATAATTACATTGAAGTCCTTCTTTTATGTTTTTATCAAAATTCGAATAATAGGCTTCCATTTGGATTTGTCCGTTTGGATAATAGTCCCGGACATGAATCAAGTTCTTATCATCCAGGTTTTCAATGATTCTTTTGTAAATAACCGTATCATTCTTCGAAACCGGATAGCGCAAATGAAAGGTATCAATCCTTTGGGCCCGTAAACCAATCGACGTCAAAATCAGGATTAATATAGTTGCAACTTGCTTCATTTTAATGGACTATAGCGGTTAGTATAAGAATAGTAGTCGATTGCGTGGTGCTTTCCTGTCAAAATACAAGACCGTTGAAGCGGGCTACAATTCTTGTCCCGATAGCCATGGGGATTACTAATGTCTCGGCTATTATTTTTATACATTGTTGCGTGACCTGCTTTTTCCTTTCATTATTTTTGAAGATCGGCGGCAATTT
Organism: uncultured bacterium; assembly: GCA_964438745.1. Lineage (GTDB taxonomy): Bacteria > Fidelibacterota > UBA2242 > UBA2242 > JAFGTP01 > JAFGTP01. The sequence goes on along the minus strand of CAYTLS010000143.1, from coordinate 216 downwards.
GGTCAGTAATTTCATCTGCACATAATTCAAGGCTAACTTTCCATAGTCTATCTTGCATTTCCTTATTCAATACAGCAGAATCTTCTTTAATATCAATAAATCCGCTTTTCTTCCAGGTAATAAATTTTCCAGACTTCTTTTGATAATCTTCATGATTTTCTGTAAACAAGGGCGCCATTATCTCTCCGCATTTCTCTATTGAAATAAATTTTCCAA
>CAYTLS010000142.1:0-5996 GCA_964438745.1 uncultured bacterium | reverse complement strand
GATCGATCCGGATTTATATTGGCAAGATTTAACAATCCGCTGTTGACATTAACGAATCCTGTGCCGGCATTCCAGCCAAGACCGATCATATCAGAAACATTAACTGTTCCGCCGTCTATATTAACAGTGCCGTGGCCACCTTCATTCAAACTGACCCAAAGATGCTGACCAAAAGTCACTGTGCCTTCAGACTCAACAACCATGACAGCTGTATCATTGTATGCAACAGCTGACCAGGCCGGTCCAGTGGTTAGATTACCACCCTCAACAATTCGCAGGGTGTCTCCGTTAGCGCCATCACCCATGACAAGTTGATTAATATATCCTTCGACATCCATTACACAAGTCTGGACATCGGGAACATTGAAAACAACTTTGTTGCTGTCCGGGACATGGTGATCGGACCAGTTCATGTTTTCACTCCATAAACCGGTTGTTTCAGGATTGGAACCCGGATTCCAGACGGTTGTAGCTGCCTGCTTGCGAGTTGCTGCAATGGTTGTTTTATTTGCAGTAGAATCATAAGCGACACTCAATTCTTTATTCTCATCTTGTACCACAATACGACCGGCATCAATATAGCCTTGTACAATTGGTACCTGGTTGTTCAAAATTGTTACAATACCATCACCAATTTCAAGCAGTGAGCCTTCTTGAATAGTTTTTCTGGCATCCATTTCACCAAGATTAAATTCACCACTGTTAACGTGAACAAATCCGGTTCCGCCATTCCAGCCAAGACCGGTCATGTTGGATACATTGACTGTTCCACCATTAAGAATCAGTGTACCTTCAGCGCCATCAAGAAAGCCAACCCACAGATGCTGTCCAAAATCAACTGTAGCACCTGAATCAACCACCATCGTGGCAGTATCATTGTAGGATATAGCTGACCAAACCGCTCCGGTTCTTAAATGGCCGCCTTCAGCGATTCGCAAGGCACCGTGACCATTATCGCCGGGCACGATCTGATTAACATAAGCTGTTGTGTCCAATACACATTCCTGTGCACCATCCACATTAAACACAACTTTGTGTGTACTGTCCGGAACATGTCGATCTGTCCAATTCAGGAAGTTTGACCACATTCCTTCGGAAAAAGGATTTCCGGCGGGATTCCAGACGGTTGTACCTGATTTTTCCGGAATAGCCAAAAGTGTTGTGGTATTAGCAACCGCATCAAATTCAACCCATAGTTCGGCATTTTCATCTTTGGCAACAATTTTACCGGCAGTGATATAATCATTAACTGGAGCAGCATGATCGCCTGTAATTACTACAATACCTTTATCAATTGTGATTAAAGAGCCATCACTAATTGAATTAGTCGGATGTAAATTGGCAAGATTTAACAAACCACTGTTAACATTAACGAATCCGGTACCGCCGGTCCAACCAAGGCCTGTCATTTCAGAAACATTGACTGTTCCGCCATCTATATTAACAGTACCGTGGCCACCTTCGTTCAAACTCACCCAAAGGTGCTGACCAAAAGTAACCATTCCACCGGACTCAACAACCATGACAGCTGTATCATTATAAGCAACAGCAGACCAGGCAGCACCGGTAGTCAGATCACCACCATCGGCAACTATCAGGGTGTCGCCATTGGCGCCATCCCCCATATTCAGTTGATGAATACTACTGACTGTATCCAATATAGCTGCCTGAGCACCAGGCACATTAAAAACAACTTTGCTGGTATCTGTTGGAATACCATTGGTCCAGTTCAGGACTTCATTCCATAATCCGGTTGAGGAATCATTCGCAGCTGGATTCCAAACCGTAGTAGTCACCTGAGCAAATAGTGAACTTGCCAGCACTACCAATATTAATAATAATTTTATTTTTCTCATCTTTAATTCCTTTTAGTATTGAATTACAATATCAATAATTATTTCAGATAAAGCATTTTATTGATTTTTTGAAAATTGTCTGCTTTAATCTGATAAAAATAGACTCCTGACGCCAGACTTGAAGCATCAAAAGTGACATTGTATGTTCCTGCAGACTGTCTTGAATTGACCAGTGTCTTTACCTTTGCGCCAAGTGAATTGTAAATAGTGATCTTCACATCAGTGACTTTTGGCAAACTATAGTTAATCGTTGTAGAAGGGTTGAATGGGTTCGGATAATTCTGTTCAAGGCTAAAACCCACCGGTGTTGCATCTATTTTTTCAATTCCGGTTTTAGAATTATCAAAATAGGTTTTGACTTCTGCAAGCGCAGCTTCTGAATCATAATTTTCCAACTCACCTTCGAACCATTGCAAAGACCCCAAAACACGACCATCAATTGTAGAACTTAAATCTGCATTATATGAAAAATCTTCTACCAGGTCTCTGACATTACGAAAACCGGCACCATCTTCTGTTTCAATACCCGGTACTGTTGTCGGATTGCGGTCACCAAAGGCCATGATTAATTTATCTTCATCGGTCCAATTTTCGCTAAGCGGTAAAACGCCATAGTCCTTCATCGCTTTTTTCGCCCAAACATCGCCGGTTTCCTGGTCAGGAATACTTTTTGTATTCACATCAGGATCTACTGTATTGTCATAATTGTTATCGGCAATAATATTCTCATAGTTTTCGATCATTTCCAACGTCCAACTGTTTAAAAAAGTCGGTGGGACATTTTCAACTTCCGTAGGTACGGTTCCTCCCGGCGGTAACACCCAACTACGATTTGAAATGGGATAATCAGCAACATCATTGTAATCACCCGCATAATATTTATTCAAAAATGGACTGGTAAAATGAACATTATTCGAGGATAACCACTTGACATCTTCCTGAACAGGAGCATACCCGAAATTAGTTTCCCAGTTTACTTCATCTACCGGTGCGATATTGGTAATGCCTGCATAATGGCCGTCTACCGAATCTTTGACCTGACTATTTAACTGCGTATGATAAGTGGCATAACATTCACCCTGCCAGTTGCAATTGATAAATATGTTATTTGTAATATAAGCTTCTTCATATTGCTCATACCAAATTGCATATTTTGGTGTATTAACAATGGTATTATGATTAAAATAGAAGAATTTACAAACGCCTCGTCCAAAAAAAGTTAACCCTGAATTTGAAACCGTTGTATTTTCCACCCATAAGGTATCAAAAGCAAATCCTGATCTGGCGAGTACCGCAAAATTCCAGGAATTATCAAATTGGGAATTGTCACGGAAATAACAGTCTTTGATAAACGCATTGACCGGCTCTGACATACTTAAAACAATTAGATCACCACTGATACAACCTTCCGTTACCAGTCCTTCTAATCGTAGTTCCGTATCATTATTGAGCAGCGTAAATAGCGGGGTACCCTGATTATCGATCGTTGTCGCAGGCCAATATACATTTTTCACTGTCAGTGAACCATGAATATTATGTCTCGGCGCTCCCTGTCCTTCTTTTGGCGATGTTAAAATAACCGGTTTATTGCCACCTTTTTCACCAACAATATTCAAGGTGGCGCTGGTGTCATTGCCACCACCAAACTGAATTCTTGATTGGATAAAATACATCACATCTTTTTCAAGTTTATAGACACGATCAGGATTGATTCTCGCGCCATTTAATGTATCTCCATTGATTGTTGTTTCAATACTTCCCATATTCTCTACACCACCAGGAATTACTATTGTATCCTGACTAGCCGGAACCTGAGAAAATGCAACACTTGCTGCTATTAAACAAAGCAACAGACTTGTAACAAAATAATTCTTCATTGTTGTCCTCCCTTAAAAATTAACTTAATTGAATAAACATTTGTAAACACAAACATTGAATAGCCTCTTGTATAAATGTTCAACCACCTCCTCCTTATTCATACCGTTAAAAAACCCTAAAATTCACAAGTAATTTCTACACCTCGTTGTAGAATCGCTTTATTATCAAATTATTATTATTCCTGTACATCAATTTGACATAATCAAAATTTATAATTCAGCCCGAATTGAGCGGTAAACCCATAAAACTCACTGGATGTTGGAAATCTGTATTTGTCAGCTTCCAAATATGAATCATCAATTGCTTCATTCAAGTTTGCACAATTAATAAATGCGGAAAGACCGCTTGTGATTTGTTGTTTTATCTGCAGATCCACGCGAAATCTGTCATCTCTGTATCGCTTGGTAAAATTATGAAGGGGATCAGTAGCTGTGACATTTTCCTGCTGATACCGGAAGGAGAGTCTGGATGAAAATCCTTTGTAGTCCCAACCCAGTCGCGCGTTATATATGATACCGGGCTGACTGTTCATTTTTTCTTTACGGGTTTGATAAACCGGTATTGTAATTGGTTTTGGGAAAAAACCGGTTGTGTCAATCCCTTCAGTAAACTCCAGATAGGGATTACGCGTATTGGACCATATCTTAGAAAAGTTGACCTCAGCCACCAGGCCACTTAATAAACCCGGCAAATACCAGAAGTTTGTCTGTAACGAAACTTCGATACCGGTTATGTAGGCTTTGTTGGGTGCATTGAATGGATATCCATAGATTCTTGTTCCGTCATTAATCAAATTATCATCATAGAGTTTCCTCGGCTCCTGTAGTGAATTCATTACTGATTCGGGCGCTTCCACTTTATCAAAGAGAGTCGGCCGATATACTGGTAAACTGCTAATCAAATTACTCAATTCTTTATAGTATCCATCGATTGTTAAAAGCCCCAGTTTGCTGGAATGCAGAGAAATACCAAAATCGTAATTTTTTGCCAATTCCGGTTTCAGGAAAGGATTCCGGGCACTTAATTCTGTTTTATCCTGATTGGCAACCAGACTTGGCGACAGAAGGATATAACTGGGTCGTGAACAACTTTCATAATAGGCTGCCCTGATATCGCTCCAGTCATTTATTTTCACTTTCATATTAACACTTGGAAACCAATAATAATTATTCCGTTTTGAACTAACATCTTTGACAAAGCCAATGCCGACCGGATTGAAGGGGTCTTCAAGGATGTATTTGCCATGATATTCTGTTCGCATATCTTCATAACGAACACCGGGAATAATTATGATTCTTTCACCAATATTAAATTCCGCCATAATATATCCCGCGGATTTTTCTTCTGTGGTTTTGAAATCATTCTCACTGGACTGAACTCCCTGCTGATAATAGAAGTCATTCCCTTTCCAGCGATAAATGCTGTCCTGAACAAATTGCAAATATTCCAGATCTGCTGACCACCCTAATTCATAGCGACCATTTAATACTTCACCATAATCATAGTTCTCATCAATAAAATTGACAGCCGGAATTCCCCAGGTATCGGCAATATTCAGATCCTGTACTTTTGTAAAATGAGGAAAAGCATTATTATAAATTTCACTCATTCTACCCTGTCCGATACCGCCCCAGTAATAGCATTGTATATTGTCACGATTGTTCATATGCTCCTTCAAACTGTATTTACCGCCCAGTTTGATGTAACCGGAAATATGTGACATCAGATTAAAGGGAATTTCCCAATCCAAACCATAGGTTTGTGTCTCATCTTCCCCTTCAATTACGCTTCTGACATTATCTGTAAATACTGATCGTTCACCGGTGATATCCCCATAAAATTTATCTATGAGTTTCGAGGGTTGTGTGAATAGCCTTTCACTTTCAGTGATACTCAATCCTTCCAACACATCAATGTTTCTAAAATTATATTGATCAACCTTGTTTTCAGATTCACTATTGCTATAGGATATATTTACACCTAGTTTCGTATTTAACAAGTTGAAAAGACCTTCTATGGAATGGGATTGGACCGACTGTACCGGCTTTGAATCTGAAATATTGAAATTATAGTGACTATTATGAAACGCAAAGACATGCCGGCGCGTTTCATTATCATCTTTTTTCTGAGTAAAAATATTATTCACCTGAATTTTCATCTTTTCTGTTTGGTAATCCAGGATCACACTTCCGTTGGTACGATTCCATTGACGCAATCGTTCACTGATGTTGGCACTCGTGGTATAGAGTTGATTAGTGTTGG
>CAYTLS010000141.1:0-6008 GCA_964438745.1 uncultured bacterium | reverse complement strand
TCAAACTGCATTACACGGACGGAAATCCCCGCCGAGGTACGTGAGCATCTGGGCGCCAGAAACAGCAAAATTATCAAAACACTGGTGAATGACTGCATTGACTGGTCGATTAAAAATGACAAAATCGGCTTTTCCGATAAAACCTTTGAAATGATTCGAATCCTGAAAAACTTTTCACGAAAACGGATCTATAAGAATCCGAAACTGCTCTATTGGAATCAATATGCAGATTTTGTACTCAAATCCATCTACAATTATCTTTATAATATATTCACGATCAATGATTTTGATTATAATAAATATGAACACAGTACAATTGAACTGGGACAAAAATTCGGAAAATTCATTCGCACCTTTCATGATACCTATATTGCAGAAACAGCTGATAAAAATACAATTATAACAGACTATATTGCCGGCATGTCTGATAGCTATGCCATAAAATGTTTTAAAAACTTATTATCAACAGGTACGACTAAATTTTAACAAGCGTTTTCTATAGGGTGCTTTTTATTATTGTTTTTTACCGGATTAAAAGTCAAATTAGGATATAACTTACTGAGGGAATATGAGAAATATATCTATCATTATTTTGCTCGTTGCTGTTCTTTGTTTTCAATGTCAGCAACAAAAAGACCACCCTGCTCCGGCCAAAAAAGAGGCCGCTCAGACACAACCCAAACAGCAGGACACCACGAAACAGAATGAACCGACCCAAAAACAAGATACAATCACCACCAGAGTCGAACAAGAAGACCCTCTTCCGGTGTCTTCTAAAAGTGAAGAGTCCGCCACCAGCAAACTGTGGGAAAAATATCGAAAATTCCGGGAAGACTCTAAAAAAGCCTTTAATAATTCAAAATTCCAGGAAGCCATTACAAACTTGAAACTGGCCGCAAAATATGCCCGCCAATTGGATCGTGAAGACCTTGTGGCCTGGCAATATAATAATATCGCCTATTATTCAATATTGGAATTTAAAGGATTAACAAACTATGATTACCGGCTTCATCAACTTCGCTCGATCAAGGACCCGGATCGTAAAGAAAAATATATCGAAGAAACAAAAGATATTTTTCGAAAAAACCTGAAAATTCTCACTGATGCTGAAGAATTTCTTGAAAAAGCTTATAAAATTGATGAAAACTATAAAGATCAAAATCGTACGGATAAGATCTACAGTAACTTAAAATTTATTGATTGGGTGAAAAATTTCACAAAAAATTAGGAGTGTAATATGGACGCTTTACAAAACTTAATATCCCCACAATTGGTCTGGTTTTTAATTGGTTTGGTTTTTATTCTGTTGGAGTTTCTGATTCCGGGGGTGATTATAATATTTTTTGGTATTGGTGCCTGGATAACATCAGTAACTCTGCTCTTTTTCAATTTTGGAATAAATGTACAGTTGGTTATTTTTTTGATTGGTTCCATGGTATTCCTGGTGATTCTTCGTAAAAAAGTTCAAAATATATTCGTCGGCAAATCCGAAGGCAATATTGATGAGGAAATTGACGGTATTATTGGCAAAAAGGTAAAAGTCACTCATAAAATCACACCGGATGAAGCAGGAAGGGTACTCCTCAATGGTACTAACTGGCGTGCAGAGTCCGTCGTGGAAATAGAAAGCGACCACATTGTAGAGATTATCGATAAAAACAATCTGACCCTAATAGTCAAACCATTAAATAAGGAGTAGTTTATGACCAGTTTTACAATTATTATTATCGGTTTAATAGTATTTGCAATTATTGTATTGTTTAAAACAATGCAAATTGTACCGCAAAAATCTGCTTATATTATAGAGCGGCTGGGTAAATATAGTAAGACTCTGGAAGCCGGTCTCCACATTCTCGTGCCTTTCCTTGATAAAGTTGCCTATAAACACACTTTAAAGGAACAGGCTATTGACGTGCCGGCCCAAACCTGTATTACCAAAGATAATATCGCTGTGGAGGTCGATGGTATTCTATACATGCAGGTAATGGATGCGAAAAAAGCTTCTTACGGGATAGATCATTATCGCTTTGCAGCTACACAGCTGGCTCAGACAACCATGCGTAGTGTCATTGGCAAAATGGAATTGGATAAATCCTTCGAAGAGCGCGACACTATTAACGCTTCAATTGTTGAAGCTGTCGATCTCGCCTCTGATCCCTGGGGCGTAAAAGTATCCCGGTATGAAGTAAAAAATATCGTACCGCCACAAAGTATTAAAGATGCTATGGAAAAACAGATGCGCGCCGAGCGTGAAAAACGCGCTGCCATTGCCACCTCTGAAGGTGACAGACAATCCCGTATCAACCGTGCCGAAGGTGAAAGAAAAGAGGCTATTTATAGATCCGAAGGTGAGCGACAAAAACGAATTAATGAAGCTGAAGGTCGTGCTGAAGAAATTAAAAAACTAGCCGAAGCAACTGCGCTAGGCGTAGAAAGAATCGCATTAGCCATCAATAAAGAAGGTGGCAAAGATGCCGTTAACCTGCGTGTGGCTGAACAATACGTCGGTGAATTTGGGAAACTGGCCAAAGAAAACAATACAATTATTATTCCGTCTGATCTGTCTGATGTTGCCGGCTTTGTAAAATCGGCTTCCACTTTTCTCAAAAAGTAAACAGATAATTCAGGAGGCAGTCCCAACAGAGATGACCCCCTCATTCTTTCGAAGTATCAGGATCTTAATCTGATCCGGGAAATAGCGAATTGTGAAAATCTATTGACAGATCACAGATTTGTCTATTTCGATCCTGCAAACTGCGGTTATTACACTCTTTGGGACAGCCTTCCTTTTTTAAAATAGGTGGCTCTTATGCAACACCAGGAAATGTTCATTACGGACAAACATTCCGGCTTGAAACTCTTCACCCAATACTGGGAGCCGGACAATGCTACTCGGGCAATTGTTATGGTTATCCATGGCTTAGGAGAGCACTCCTCACGCTATCAATATATTGCCGAACAATTTTGCAAAGAAGAAATCATGGTTTATTCCTTTGATCTGCCCGGTCATGGGAAATCCGCAGGTAAACGGGCCTTTATTAAGAGTTTTGATATCTGTAATGTCATTATTGATAAACAAATCAATCTGTTAAAACAAAATTTCCCGAATATTCCCATAATACTACTGGGGCATAGTATGGGTGGTGCAATAACCACCTATTTTGCTTTAAAAATGAAACCCGATCTGGAGGGAATCATTCTTAGCAGCGCGGCTTTAAAAATAAGTGGTGATATCTCCCCTCTTTTAGTTAAACTTTCGGGTATCATCGGTAAACTTTTGCCAACACTTCCAACGATAAAACTGGATAGTACCGGATTATCCCACCGCTATGAAATAATCGAGGAATACGACAATGACCCCCTCGTTTATTCCGGCGGCATTCCCGCTCGCACCGGCGCTGAGATCAATCGTTCGATCAAATACAATCAGGCCAATGCTGAAAAATTCAATTATCCGGTACTTCTGATCCACGGCGATCAGGACAGACTGGCCGACTACCATGGCAGTTTGGAATTTCATTCCAAAATATCCTCCGAAAACAAAACAATTAAACTATATAAAGGGCTCTATCATGAACTCATGAATGAGGTCAATGGTGATAAAATTATCGGAGATTTACTGGATTGGATAAAATCTTTAATTAAACAACAGGAGATTTAATGGAACAGGAAATATTCATAAAAACACCTTTTATTAAATTGGGCAACCTCCTGAAGCTGGCGGATGTTATGGAATCCGGTGGAATGGTCAAAATGATCATCCAGGATGGACTCGTCAGATTGAATGGACACATCTGCACTCAGCGCGGCAAAAAGGTCGTCCCCAATGATATTGTCGAAGTCAGTTTGGAACCCAATGTTTTTCACATCAGAGTACTTCAGGAACAGGAAGAGGAATTATAATGTCAATATTGGCCATTGACCAGGGAACCACCGGAACCCGCGCGATTATTTTTAATCAGCAAGGACATATAATCGAAAGCGCATACCGGGAATTTAACCAAATCTATCCGAAACCAGGTTGGGTTGAACATGACCCGGAAGAGATCTGGCAATCAGTGGTGTCCACTGTCCAGGAATTGGCTAAAGATAAAATGGCAGCTGTCAAAGCTGTCGGTATTACGAACCAGCGGGAAACCACTGTTGTCTGGAACAAAAAGACCGGCCAACCAATCAATAACGCGATCGTCTGGCAATGTCGTCGAACTGCTGATTATTGTCAAAAATTACAATCCCGCCAGGCCTTTATTCGTTCTAAAACAGGACTACCTGTCGATGCCTATTTCAGTGGCACCAAAATCAAATGGCTGCTGGAAAACAGTGATTATTCTTCCACCGACGACCTGTTATTCGGCACAATTGATACCTGGTTGATCTGGAAATTGACTGAGGGGCAAATCCACGCCACTGATTATACCAATGCATCACGAACCATGATCTATAATATTCACAAAAGAGAATGGGACGTAGAAATTTGCGATATTATGAACATACCGCAAAATCTACTACCGGTGGTCAAGAAATCATCCGATTATTATGGGTCCATTACAGCTATCGATGAATTGAGAAACCTGCCGATTCTCGGTGTTGCCGGTGATCAACAAGCCGCGCTGTTTGGCCAATGCTGTTTTGATAAAGGGGAAATCAAAAACACCTATGGCACCGGTTGTTTTATCATGCTCAATACCGGCAATGAGAGCATTGCCTCAGAAAAAGGATTGATCACAACACTTGCCATCAATGGTGCCGGTGAACCGGCCTATGCCCTGGAAGGCGCAATTTTTATTAGTGGCGCTGTGATTCAATGGCTGCGGGATGAACTGGAACTCATTAAGGATGCTGCTGAAACAGAAGCCCTGGCGCTGGCTGTGCCGAATAATAATGGTGTCTACTTTGTTCCTGCCTTTGTTGGACTGGGAACGCCCCACTGGGACTCTGATGCCAGGGGTACCATCACCGGTCTGACCCGCGGTGCAAACAAGAACCATCTGACAAGAGCCGCTTTGGAATCCATCGCCTTTCAGAGCAATGATGTGCTCAAAACCATGGAATCAGAAACCGGCATTTCTATCCAATCCTTGTTTGTGGATGGGGGTGCCGCGAACAATAATTTTCTGATGCAATTTCAGGCGGACATCAGCCAATGCATTGTCAATCGCCCGAAAAATCTTGAATCCACCGCTTTAGGCGCCGCTTTTCTGGCCGGACTAAAAAGTGGATTTTGGAATAATGCCGAAGAACTAAAGGCTATCAGGGAAATAGATAAAAACTTTGAGCCTATTATGGATAATGAACAACGGGAAGAATTGATCACCGGCTGGAAACAGGCACTGAAGCAGACGATGTGTAAGTGAAACTTTTATGGATGGTAATAAAAACATTTTTACCCGGAATTTTTCATCAAGCCAAAAGCAAGACACTTTTGGCTTCATATAATAATTCAATTAATTCGTGATATTCGTGGAAATCTATTCCAATTCTTTCTTAATCACCCCAATCATTTCATCAAATTCTTCCTGGTCAAATCCCACACTTTCATAGATTACAGTGCCGTCCTGGCCAATGACAAAATTACGCGGAATATAGCGCTCGGCAAACTGTTCATAAATTTTCCGTTCCGGATCAGCAGCTATGGGATAAAGTATCTCTTTTTTATCGACAAATTTTCGCAAAGTATCCGCCACGTGTTCCCGGCCGATTCCCACCATCAAAAAATTCTCATCTTCTATTTTCTCATAGACTTCTTCATTGAGATGGGGAATTTCCGCGTTACAGGGACCGCACCAGGTAGCGAAAAAATTGATCAGCACGACTTTTCCCTGTAAACTTTCCAAATTGTAATTCTGACCGTCAAGGGTTGTAAAATTAAATGATGGTGCCACATCCCCGGTTTTGATCAAAGTAGATTTTTCCTGATCCGTTTCAGCAACCAGAAAACAAGTCAGAAACAAACCAAATAAAAATATTTTTATAATATTCACAAACATCGGTTTCTCCTCTATTAAATT
>CAYTLS010000140.1:0-6015 GCA_964438745.1 uncultured bacterium | reverse complement strand
TCTCAATGGAGAATTTTACGATTTTATTTAACCACATAAACCTTCTCCTTAATGATTATGGCCGGCATGAGGATCGACAGCGCCGCTTGATTGTGATAATTTTAATTCCAGTACACCACTGACAACAACTTCGTCACCAACATGCAGTCCTGTAGCAATTTGCGCCTCACAAGCATTCATAGATGCAATTTTTACCGGTGTTTTCAGGTAATCTTCAGGCCCCAACTTGATAAAGACAAAATAGACTCCCTGTTGTTCCATCAGGGCTGATTTCGGAACGACGATCGCATCGTTGGTTTTGCCAATATTGAGCCAGACTTGGGCAAAACTGCCGGGTATCAGATTATGTGTATGACTAAGGGAAAAGTTAATGGGTAAAAATGGACTACCGGGCTTTAACCGGCTGCCATCTGACAGTTTGGCCTCGCTGGTGAACCGATGGAGTTTGTGACTATATTCCATCTTAAAATTGCCGGAATTGATGTGATGGATTTTAGCGTAATATTGTTTCGGCAGATCAACTGCCAGATAAAGATGATGGTTCCCGGAAATGATTGCCAGTTTCTGACCCGCGGTGACATAGTCACCATTTTTCACAAATAGGTCATAGAATTCACCGGTAATGGTGCATTAATTGACAAGGTTTCGGAATAATAATTATTTTTGAGAATCCGGTATTCCAGGCTGTCACTGACAAATTGTGATTTTCTCGTCAGAAACTCCTGCCGGGAGATAATTTTGTCTTTGATTAAAGATTTTGCTCTCTGAAAGGCTTCCCGGCTCCGCTGTAACTCATTTTTAGCGGTCAAAAACCGGACATCCAGATTATTTCCGATGAGATCACTGCCACTGATCGAGAATAATTGCGTTCCTTTGGTAACCCTTCTTCCTTTGACAAGATTATTCCGGGTATAATGGATAATGCCGTCAGTCTTGGCCACAATCATGGTTTCATTACCAGGAGTTACCCGGATCATTCCTGTGGTTTGTATGGTGTGAATATAGGTTGCAGGCTTAATTTTAATGGTTTCAGGATTTGCGATTACCGAACCATGCTCATGAGTGGCGTGATCATGGTCAGCGGTTTGATCGGTTTCATGCGAGTGATCATGGTCAATTTCTGGGGTTTCATGGTCATGATCTTCCTCTGCCTGTTCAGTTGGTGAGGAGTGCTGGTGATCATGATCATTTTGAATCTGTGTATGGTCTTGTTGTGTATTGGCAAATAAAAAAATTGCTGTCAATAAAAGCATTGAAATGAATATTTTCTTCATCGTTATCTCTTTCCTTAAAAATTATAGGGAATGATAGCCTGATACTTTAATGTCAGGCATTCTAAAATTATGACTAAAGGATCGTTAAACGATGATTGGTGGAGCGCGTAGCGAATGCGGGAGCCGGGTATACTTGGAACAGATAATATGTGATCTGTTATTTTGATACGAATGTGTACATTGTTTGCCCGGCATTTTGGGGGATTCAAATTTAATAATGAGAGTTGCATAGGCCGTCGAAAAATCAATTTCCGGATGGGTATGCTGAAATTGATTTTTGATTTTGAGCATACAGGTAATGCATAGATCATGGCCATCACAATGATGATCCTCTTCCACACTATTGGAGATTTGTTGATCAGAATTTTTGTGGATAAAATGATTGATCCCATGATTGTGATAGGGCAGCAGATCATGACAAATATAGATGATCAGGCTAAGCATTAAAGTTAATATTACGATCTTTTTATGCATTGTCGGTAATTTATAGTCAAATAGCCGGTAAATGCAACTCAATTTTTATAATTCACCCCACGGGTAAATAAACCCAATAAAAAACCCCGAAAATAATCGGGGCTTTTGGCTATGTGAATGGAGTTAACTAATCTGTATAATGCAGGCTAACCGCATTTTGACCATTGGCAGGATGGTCAAAGCATACATCCTTCCTGATAGACTAAATGATCGTGACCACATTCCGGACAGGCCCCCTTAATTGGCGTCCCGTCGGGTATGAAATTTTCCAGGAGTTTCTTAATATGAAACAAGAGAGAAGAAAATTCAGGTTCACTCTTGTCTAATGTTTCAACAATCCTTTTGATTTGTATATTATGACGTAAGGACATACTGATTGTACGGGCGATTTTATCCACATTGTCCTGGTCGGAATATTTTCGCACCTGCTCATCGATCAAATCTTCATGAATCCCCTGGCGGGCCATCATCCGTTCCATTTTGGAGATGATCCAGTCAGCGACATCTTTTGAGACACTGTTGTTGGTCTTGATAAATATAGCAAAAGGCCGGGTGCAGGCCTGGTCTGCAAAGGCGATGAAAAAATACCATTTTTTATGATTATTATCTCTTCGCTTATATAATTTCACCGGCGGTTCCAGAGGAATTTTAATTTTATCATTGATAACCTCTTGCCCGGCTTCCTTGAACATCTTTTCCAGTTCGGATACTTCATTTTCCATTTCCTGCTTTTCTTCCTTGCGAAGAACACCGACACGAGACCCGTCACGATAGTATGTAATTCCTTTACACCCATTGTCATAGGCATAGAGATAGACTTCACGGGTATCTTCTTTCGTGGCTTCTGCCGATGCATTAATGGTTTTGCTGATACTTGTGTCGACAAACTTTTGGATCGTGGCCTGCATGACGACATGTTGTCTGGAAGTCAATTGCGAAGCTTCTACAAATAAGTCCTCTGTAAGCCCTAATTCTTCCTTTTGTTCCGGCAACCAGTGAATGACACGGCGTTCGCCCAACCGGTCAGAGCGGGTCAGTTCAAAAGCAAAATTGGGCTCAACACCGGAGGATACGCCGGCTAACATACCGATGGAACCAGTGGGTGCGACAGTTAACAAACGGGTATTCCGGAGTCCGTATTGCTCAATCAAAAGTTTAACATCGGTATCCAACTGCTGAATGTAGGGATTATGTAGCATATAGTCTTTCCAGATTGGCGCTTTTCCTTTTTCCCTGGCCAGCAGGGCTGACTTGCGAAAAGTCTCATTCTGTATAAAACGCATCACTTCTGACATTACCCGAAAAGATTCATCGGATCCATAGGGAATTTTTTTCAGGATCAGAAAATCCGCCAGCCCCATGATACCCAGACCGATTTTGCGAAACTCATGCTGATGCTGACGGGTGACCTCCAGATAATAGGGATTGATATCAATGATCTCATCCAAAAATTCGGTGGCATTGTGGACCGTTTCTTTTAACTGGTCGTACAGTATCTCTCCGCTATCCACATCAACAAATTGCGTCAGATTTACAGACCCCAAATTACAGACCGAATTAGCCGACAGCCCCTGTTCGCCACAAGGATTGGTGGCCACAATTTTTTCATCCTGATTGGCAATGTTGTATTTGTTGTAGCGTTCCAGAAATATCAGACCCGGCTCACCATTATTATGGGCATAATCCGTAATCAGATTAAAGAGTTGTTTGGCTTTGATGGTTTTGTAAAGAGTTACGGGATAACCTTTTTCTTTCCACTCCTTCAGATCGCCATTCCATTCCGCATCGTATTTTTCATGACCCGGATCAGGAAATTCCAGTTTCCAATCCCAATCATTTTTTACCGCTTCCATAAAATCATCGGAAACAAAAACCGAGAGATTTGCATTTTCTAATTTTGACAGGTCCCTTTTGATGGTAATGAATTCTTCAATATCTGGATGCCAGGCTTCCAGGCCAAACATATAAGCGCCGCGCCGCGATCCCCCCTGACTGATTCGTCCGGCCAAAGCATTGAGGGATTCCATCCAGGAAACAGAACCGGAAGATTCACCATTCACTTTTGTAATCTTGCTATTTTTGGGACGTAATGGCGACCAGTTGATGCCCACACCGCCCCCTCTGGCACTAATTTCAAAAACCCGGGTGAATAAATCCATGATCGCACTCCGGCTGTCAACGCCATCGCCAACATCTTCAAAAGCCAGTACATAACAATTGAAAAAGGTTTTAACGGTCTCTGTTCCCAGTCCTGACAGAATTCTGCCAGCCGGGAGGAACCTGAAGTTGAACACATCATCATATATATCAGTTTTTACACTTTTTGCAATTCTGGCGGCCAGATCCTGCCAGGTTTGTTCCTCTTTGTAGAGGTATCTATCCTTAAGAACACGTTCTCTTTCATCAGTCCATCTAGGTTGAATAGTTTTCATTTTGTCACCATATTTTGTATATAAATTAAATATTTGCACAATATATAGGTTAATTTATTCCAAATTTGTAATGATTCAAAAGGAATTCTAACTATTTTTTAAAGAATTTTTTTATGCGTTGAATATCAATAAGGTAGGCAATAAAAAAACAGAAAGTCCCGGGCTTGCGGGACTTTCTGTAATATAAAATAATACTTTATCGTTTTTCTGCCATATTGGGCTCTTCCAGACCATATCCGGAGATTCTATCATCCCGTTTCAGCAGGAAAGCAACCACAATTGAGGAGGCTGAGAGTACGACGAAAACAAACATTGTGGGCGTGTAATTATAAACCACGTCCTGTCCCTGTTGTAATTGCAGCGCGACGTTGGGATTGGTTTTTTCCAGTACAAAACCCAGTAGCCAGGGAATAAAACCAAGACCAATATTCTGAATCCAGAAGATCAGCGCAAAAGCAGTTCCCAATCGATTTTCAGGGATAATTTTAGCAACTGATGGCCACATGGCTGCAGGTACCAATGAAAAGGCAACACCAAGAATAACTACAGCAACCGCAGCAACCCAAACATTTGTAATGAAGGGTGCAAACAGCACCAGGTGCACACCGGTCAACATCAGGGAACCAATGATCATGATTGTGGCGCCTTTTCCTTTACGGTCATAAATATTGCCAAATAAAGGTGTCAGAGCAATGGTTCCAAATGGTACAATAGAAGGCACACGACTGGCCCAGTTCAGTGGCAGTCCAAATTTATTAACAAACAGGTCTGTTCCATATTTATAAAATGGAAAAACCGCACCATAAAAAAGTACACACAAGAGTGCGATGTACCAGAAACCACGATTTTTCAGAATCGCACTAACATCAGACAGGCGAAAGCCTTCTTCTTCTTCAGCACCACTTTCTGTTCTTTCGATATGCAACTGAGCATCCAGTCTTCTATCCATAAATGAATAGAAAATAAAGGCCAATAACCCGATTACCAGCATAACAAATCCTAACATCACCGGTGTGGTAATATTAAATCTTGTTGCAAAGTATGGTGGTACGACCAAAGCGGCAGCAGATCCCAGACGCGCAATCGCGACCTGTAGTCCCATTGCCAATGCCAACTGCTTGCCTTTAAACCATTTAACCACAACTTTGGAAACCGTAATACCAGCGAATTCAACACCGACCCCAAAAGTGGCATATCCAAATCCTGCCCAGAAAATTTGTGATTTAATCCCTAAGGTAGTTGCACCAACATCAAAAGAATATTTCAGCGCAAAATACTTAATTCCCGCACCCAGCATCATAATAAAGGCTGACAAAATTAAAGAAAAGCGAATACCTTTCTTATCCAGAATAAAACCGGAAATAATAAGCATGAAGAGCAATACATTAAAAATAGCATAGCCTAATTGATAATTACCAAAATCAATACTGGTCCAACCCATTTCGGATGTCAGCAATGGTTTTAATGGCGCCAAAATATCTGTAAATAAATATCCGGCAAACATTGTAAAAGAAACAATTGCCAGTGCTGTCCAACGGGCAGCGGCAGAATCGCGAAGTGTTCTTTTAATAGCTTGAGACATAGATTTCTCCCCTTTTTTAAATAACATATTTACATAGAAATATAAAATATTTTACATTCCCTCTGTCAAAAATGACAATTGAAGATAATATAGAAAACTTCAAGCTCAATGGCTAAAAAAAAATCAGGGAATTTTGTAAACCAGGGAATACAAAATCCGGTAAGAAATAAATAAAAAATAAAATAGTAATTATGGTCGGAATGGTTAAGCTATGACCCTTTTAAACACCCCATGCGACGGCAGCTTTACCAGG
>CAYTLS010000139.1:0-6030 GCA_964438745.1 uncultured bacterium | reverse complement strand
CAATCACGGACTCCATCTCAATTCCATCAGTATAGTCCGTGTCACTGCCATCGGCAATTAAAACCACATCCCCGGTAACGCCCACCAGAAAATCAAGCGTATGGCCGGCTTACAGATTTTCCAGGTTAGGTACATCGGGATTATCGGGATCATTCAGCATCAGACTATTTTTAAACTCAAAATCGGCATTGGAAAGGTCGACGCTGGCGCTGCCATTAAAAATCTCCCCCTTATGATCATAGGCGTCGGATGCGACCACAATAAAGGAATCCGGATAAATCGGGTAATTTTGGGTTCCTCCCAGGGGTTCTCCGGGAAATTGAAAAATATAGGTCACATTTTCCAGGTATTTACCCATTCGGCAGAAGATCATACCGTCCAGGTAAAGGGTATCTTCAGAGGAGTTAAAGAGTTCAAAATATTGATCATAAAAATAGAAGAAATTATTGGGCGGGCCACAGGAGTAGATTTCATTTATTTTTATGCCGCCGGTGCTTCCGGAGGCAATGGTTTCAACAGAATCAATCAGATAGTCATTCCCATCGGGAGACAAAACCTTGCTTCCGGCCACTAAAATCGTATCTTCTTCTCCGGGGTTCAGGAAAGAGGGTACAATTCCCAGACCATTGATATTAATTTTATATTCCGAAAGCGGCAGGCCGTCAAAACTTACCTTGCCAAATTCGTCGGTGGTATCATACATGGCCGTCATATTATATCCCATGCTTGATACTTTTACGGGCAGATCCCGGACCGGATCACCATCCAGTTTCATGTACAATTCCATGCCAAAATCACCATCCTGAAGCGATGGGGCTTCATTATAACAACCCACCAGGAAAATCAGTATACTTGCGAATAAAAATAGTTTTTTTACCATTGTGTACTGACCTCCAATCCATAATAAATTTCCGGGTTCAATTCTTTGTCCCAGTCACTATAAGGGTCTTCCCAAAGCGCACGGTCATCAAAAAGATTATTAATATACAACGATAGTTCAGATTTTCTCGTCAGGGATTTTGTGATCCTCAGGTTAAACAACCAATGGTTACTGTAATCAAACAGTTCTTTGTCCCACCAGTTATTCATTCCCTGATAAAATAAATATTCATCCTCATTGATTTTTCGTATATAAGAAGCCGACTGGTATTCAGTTTTTTTATGTTCCAGGGGAACTTGCTGAACATCCAACGTTATCCATGCCCCCAACCGCTGGCTGACATAATTTAGTTGGTAGTCAACAACGATTTTTTCACGCCAGTTAGAAGCCGGCTTGTACCAGGGAGTTTCGCCATAATCAGCATTGGGTTTATTGTCATACACGGTTTTTCGTTTGCCGGTTTCACTATATCGGTAAGTGATATTCATGTTGAACTGAAGGTTTTTTATCCGTTTTGTCCGCAGTGTAAATTCCAGTCCGTAATAATCTTTCCAACCCAGGTTTTCATAAATACTATAACCTTTAGCAGTAATTGTATCCGGGTTAACCTTATAGCCAAAAGGATACCCCCGGCTGCTGGGCCGGTTGTCAATATGTGAATAATAGCCTGTTAGTGAGAATCCAATCAAATCGATCGGCTTCCAATCTATGGAAGCTTCATATTTTTCGGTGACATAGGATTGTAATTCCGGATTTTTCTGAAATTCCACATCTTCAACCAATACCGAATCTTCATTAACATATTCAAAGTATGCCGGGCCGCGGTACATATAACTCAAAGACGTCGCCTGTACACTCTGGCCGGCACCAATACGAAATCGTAAGCCGTCAGCAAGAAAATATTGGAAATTTATCCGCGGACTTAAAAATTCCCCGTTGCGATCATCAAAAATGCCTTTTGAAAAATCTATTCCTTCAGGATTAAAGACCGAATATCTTAATCCCAGGCTAAGGTTGTAACGGCGGTCTAATAGTTTTCCTGATAATCTATCCTGCACAAAAAGACTATGCTGAAATAAACCACTATAGTCATCATAGGCATAAGATCTCCTGTCGGAAGCAATGCCATAGTAATTCCAAAATTCATCCAGGACAACACCATCGCCAATATTTGTATCATATTTACTGTTCAATCCAACAGCAAAAGAGTGGTCAGTGTTTGCCAGGGTCAATTTACGGCTGTACTTAAAATTGCCATTCAGATTAAGTTCATATCCCAGATTTTTATGTTTACCCACATATCCGGCTAGTGTTGTATCTGATAGTATTTTTCCTTCATATTCTACAGACATGCTTTCGGGTATGAAAACCTGGTCGGAAACAAATTTCTCCTTAAATTCTTTTCGCCGGTTGACATTGAGACTGATAAGACCTGTATAATTTTCGTCATCATTGGGATCATACTCCAGATTGATAAGGCCGGAAGTTTTATATCCCTCATTATAGTTGCGCATGTTATAAATGCCAAAGGGCGCATCACTGTCCAGGGTACGGGTATAAGTCAATTGTGTGCGGGTGGATAATTTTTCATCCATGAATGGATGAGAGTAGGCTAATTTACCATAAATACGATGGTATTCATCCCCTTCTTCGCGCAGATCCCGTTCACTAAACCCGTAATTCAAATGATAATCAATATAATTTTCCGTGAATTTATGACCGCCACTATAGCTGGCAGTCTTGGTGTCGGGATTGATCTTTCCCTTGACTTTATTCACCATATAGCCGGATTTTGTCTTCACTTTGATCAGGCCGTTGCTGAAATTTCCATATTCTGCCGATGGAATACCCGTAATCACTTCAACGGACTCAATATTATCGGCAGGAATGGTTCTGAGATCAACCCCGGACCGGCCACTCATCCCAAGGTCAGCAGCTGTGGAAATTGCGTTTCCATCGACTACAATAGAGGTACCGTAAGATTCAATAAACCCCTCTGACCCTTTTAAACTGACAGACCGTATGCCGGCATAACTTTGTTTTGATAAACCCGGGTTCTGTGTTTTTTCAACACCGGGAATCAGGTTTAATACATCCCCTAAATTTGTGGCCTGCATGTGTTCAATTTCTCCGGAACTGATCTTGCGGGTCGTCACCGCTTCTTCCGGAATGAGTTCTTCACCATGGGACTTAACTTCGATGCTGCCGATCATAAAACAATAATCAGAGTCTTCTTTCCGATGGCGGCCGCGACGATGCATTCCATGTTTGCGGCGGTGTTGTTTCGTCTTTTCCAAAAGATCAATATTGCATTCATAAGACCGTTGGGGTTCGACTTTAAAGTCAAAGAGAATATTTTTATAAAACCCCGGTTTGGATGCCTCCAATTGATAGGTTCCCGGCTTGACATGTCCCATGTAATACTTACCATTTTTATCCGCAATAACAGTGAGTATTACTTTCCCGTCTGACATATCAATCAGTTTTATGAGCGATTGGTCCAGCGGGTCCCGGCTTAAACAGCTGCTGATTTCACCGCTGATTTCAGATGCCAATAGCATCAAGGGAAGAAACAATAACAGAATGATCTTTTTCATAGCCCCACACCATAAATTTACATTTCACACGAAACTTAATTTATCAGTATCCTCAATAAAATGAAAGAGAATACAACATCAAGTAGATATATTTTCAAATATTTTAATATCAATCCTCTGATATTTATTCAAATTCTTTTAACTCTTCCTTAGTGATATTTCCGGATACGGACAGGATGTAATGGTCAGTGTCCAGATATTTATTGGCAACCCGTTTTACATCTTCCAGCGTAACGGCCATATATCTTTCTTTGGCATGATCAAAATGGTCCAGAGGATTTTTATCTTTGAGCATCTCATAGACTTTAGCGCCGATATCATCCGGGGTCCGCAGCTGAAAACTGAGCAGGGAAACAGACCGATATTTGGCCTTGTCCAATTCTTCCTGTGTGATTCCCTGTTGTTGAACTTTCTCAATCTCTTCCAGCATTCCGTTCACCATTTCGCGGACATTATTTGCGTCAGTATTTGTTCGAATATTCCAATATCCGCCATGCTCTCTAACCCAAAGGTTGCTTCTGATGCCGTAACAAAGTCCTCTGTTATCACGAAGTTCTACACCCATCCGGGATGTCAGCGTTGATCCACATAAAATTCGTTCCAGTATCTTTATTGCCGGCAAATCAGGATTACCTTTTTTGATCCCACCTTTTACAGGATTAAATCCGATATCCACGCGGCATTGTTTGGCATCTGGCATATTAACAACATGAACTTCGCTTCTGTCCAACGGTTTGATCTCGCTGAAGGCCAGCATTGGATCGCCCGAGGGTTTCTGCCATTGCCCCATTTCTTTATTGAGTTTTCCCTTTATCCACTCTTCTTCGCAATCCCCGACCACAACCAGGGTTAGATGTGCCGGACTGAAATACTTGTTATAATGGTCAATAAGATGCTGACGGGTTATTTTTTTGAAGGCTTCCGGATCACCGGCATGAGGCAGAGCATACTGATGACCTTCAAAAATTCCGGTAAACATTTTGTAAAAAGCCTGCATTTCTTTCTTTTGATTATATTTTTCAGCAGAATTGATCAGACGTGGCCGAATCTTTTCTATCTGTTCTTCCGGAAAGGTTGAATTTACCAAAATATCATAGACATCTGTCAGCATGGTGTCAGTGTCTTCTTTTAGCGAATACCCGGAAAAAGAGATTCCCGACCAGCCTTGGTTAAAGCGCGTGTGATAGGGCGTAAAGGATCTGGATTCCAGAATTTCATCAAAACTTTTACTGGTGGTTCCTCTTCCCAGCATACTGGATATAAAAGTCGTGAAACCCGGATATTCTTCATTTTCCTGCAAGCGCCCGGTATTAATATAGCCCATTACATAGATTGTGGGAAAATCGTGGTTTTCTACCAAATATACTGGAACATCATTATCAAGTGTAAACTTCTCAACCAGAGGTTCAACCGGTTTCGGCGCGATAACGTCACCCAGATCCGGTTTATAGAGTTCCTCTACCGGCACATCATGACCGAACATATTGGCTATCTTTTGCATAAAACTTTTTTTGCTGACAGAATCCACAACATCATCGGCCGTCAGTGAAGAATCCGGACTTTCTGTGTCAGCCATCAAATCGACTTCATTATTGGCGGCAGAATCCGGATAGGAATAACACACAAAGAGATTTTTATCGACAAAATAATTTTTCATAACAGCCATGACATCTTCTTTGGTCACCCGTTGAATACGTTCAGGCCATTGATTGATAAACTCCCAACCGAAATAATTTTCATTGAGGGCGATTTTGCTGCCCAATTTACTGATGTACTGGTCACCGGTTTTTTCTTCGAACTCAATCTCATTTTTGATTTTCTGAAAATCATAATCATCAACCGCAGTATATTTCATACTGTCGATTTCATCCCAGATAATTGTCTCGACCTGATCGATAGTGGCTTCAGGCCGCAATCGCGCTGTAATGGCAAAGGTTCGCGGGTCCTTACTCACGCCATAACCACCAGCGGCAATCGTACACAATTCCTCTTCGCGAACTAATCTTTTATTCAGCCGTGAAGTGGAGGAACGGCCCGCAAATATTTTAGACGCCACATAAAGCGCCGGTCCATCAACATGAGCGCGGGTGGGCACATTGAAGTGCATATTAATGGACTCCTCGTGTAATTCACTATGTCGAAATTCCAGGGTCTTTTTACCCTGGGATTCGACGCGAACAAACTCCGGTAGATTAGGTTCCGGGCCCCTGGGAATATCACCAAAATACATTTTGACCTTCTTCATAATCTCATTATGATCAAAATCGCCGCACAGCACCAGCGTAGCATTATTGGGGGTGTAATATTTCTTATAATAAGCATAGGCCTGTTCACGGGTAATACGGTCAATATCATGCATCCAGCCGATGACCGGATTTTTATAGGGATGACTTTTATAAATGATGGTGTTCATTTCTTCCCGCTTCATTCCCCGCGGTGTATTTTCCGTACGCATTTTGCGTTCTTCCTTGATCACGTCAATCTCTGATTCGAATTCAACCGGATCAAATTTACACTTATACATCCGCTCCGCTTCGATATCAAAGGCCAGGT
>CAYTLS010000138.1:0-6038 GCA_964438745.1 uncultured bacterium | reverse complement strand
CAAAATAGTAATTTAAAGTCGAATGAGATTGACTTAATCATACAAGCGGATGACGTTAAAATTGGAGGTACTCTAACTATTCCAGCTGATCTTGAGACAACATCACTGGTCATAATGAGCTCCGGCAGTGGCGACCAGGATAGAGATGAAACACTTGAAGGTTTTAAAATATTTAAAGTCATTGCCGACCATTTGGCCTCTAAAGGAATAGCTTCATTCCGTTATGATGATAGAGGTGTTGGAAATAGTACCGGTAATTTTGTCAACAGTACAATCGATGATCATTCAAATGACCTGGAAAGTATCATGGACTATTTCAAAACCAATGAAGCCTTTTACAAGGAAGACTTCGAAACAGAGGTATTACAGGATGAAAACCTGATACAGTCGTTTCGGAGTTATGATGAGACACTGCAGATGGAGAGCGGTCGGGAAATCGGTAACCATTTTGGCATTTCCGATGAAGCGGTCAAAAAACAAAACCGCGCTTTCAGGAGCGTTATCAAGTTGGATAAAAATTTCCATGTTTATGTTCATGGCGACAAAACAAAGATTGAGCAGGGAATTGACGATGATGGACGGAAATATTATAAACTCTATTACGAAAATGAGTCCTAGATAAAAAATAACAGTTAAAAAATTTGTGCCTTATTCAATTTATTCCGATCCTATAATAGCCCTTTGGTATTTAAGTGTTCAAAGGATTGTGTAATAATATGAAAAAAAACCAACTATCAATTTTTTCAAACAGAACAATTCCCTTTTTATTGGCGCTGGTCATTCTGATATTAATCCTGTCGGCTTTTTTTGAGTATAATTCCCGCAAAAAATCGGTATTAACACTGATGTCTCACATGTCCCGCAATCTGGCCAATTCCATCGAAGCGGCTACGGTAAACGCTATTTTAAATTATGACACTATTGAAGAAGAAACTGCCCGCCGCATGATGACCACTTTGCAAATGATCCGCCATTTAGATACCGAAACTGGGGTTAAAGAGCCGCAATTAAAAAAATTAGCAGAAGAATACGATCTTTACAAAGTTAAAATAATTAAGTCGGTTACAGATCGTTTTCCCTTTTTAAATAATTATCCTGAGGAGTATTACGGTTTTCAATTTATTCCTGAAGTTCCCATGGAAGTGTTTGTTGTGGCGCTCAGAAATCCGAATGGCGGCTATTACCTGGCAATGATCGAAGCGGCGGAATTGACTGAAATTCGACAGAAAACTGGTATTGCACCATTAATAAATAGTCTGGTGGCCGATTCTTCAATACAATATATCGCAATTCAGGATACCATGGGAATCCTGGCCGCGACCCACAATGTTGCCACACTCAGCGCTATTTCACAGGATGATTTTTTGCAAAATGCCTGGACTACACGGACTTTTCAATACAGAAAAAAATATTTCAAAAGGCAAGCCGTTTATGAAAGTGTCGCCCCCTTTGTTGTCGCCGGTACTGATTACGGATTGATTCGAATCGGGATCAATTATCAACCCCTGGCCGAACTGAATCAAACAGCGATCCGCAACGCCCTGGTGCGAATGGGAATCTCAGGGCTGATTCTCCTGTTCATTTTCGCTTATAGTTTAATGGTTCAAAAACTCTCCGTGATCAATGAAGAAAAAGACCGGATCACTGCCGAAGTTTATCGTCTGCAGGAAGATATCCGGCGCAAAGAGAAATTAACTGCCATGGGAGAACTGGCGGCCGGTGTCGCTCATGAAATCCGGAACCCGCTCAATGCTATTTCAATGGCAGTGCAGCGACTGGGAAAACGTTTGCCCATAGATACGAACAGCAAAGAAAAACGCCTGGTACAATCCATTCGCAGCGAAATCAACCGTGTCGGTAAAATCATTCATCAATTTCTTGATTTTGCGCGGCCACCGCAACTGAACAGAAACAGAACCGATTTGAACCAATTGGTTACAGAAATTTTGGATGTCTATCGCGCACAGCTGGCATCCGCTGATATTACTCCGGAATGGAGGCCGGGAAACATACCGCCACTCCAATTAGACCGCGAAAAAATCAAACAGGTTATTATTAATTTACTGGAAAATAGTATTAATGCTATTCCCGAATCAGGCGAGATATTTATTTCCACAGCAAAAGAGAAAGAGTCTGTTATTTTGAAAATAAAGGATACCGGCGTTGGCATTGCGGAAGAGAACCTGCCAAAGATTTTTAATCTCTATTTTACCACCCGCCCGGAAGGGAATGGGCTGGGACTAGCCGAGGTAGCACAGATCATTGCCAATCATAACGGCACCATTGATGTGATTAGTAAAATAAACGACTATACAAAATTTATAATTCAATTACCCGGGGAATAAACCATGAAAATATTTGTTATTGATGATGATCAAAATCAACGGGAAAACTTAAGTGGTTTTCTGGAAGAAATCGGACATGACGTAAAAAGTTGTGCCTCCGGCGATACCTGTATTGAATATATCCAGCATGAATTTGTCGATCTCATTATTACGGATTTTCGTATGCCCGGTTTGTCCGGAATGGATATTCTGTAACAAGCCAAAGCCATCAATCCGGATATTTCCGTAATTTTAGTCACTGCCTTTGGGACCGTGGAAAATGCCGTAGAAGCTATGAAACTGGGGGCGGCGGACTACATTACCAAGCCAATTGATCTTGATGAAATCGAGATGAAGATCAAAAAACTAAAAGAACATCGGCAATTAACGCAGGAAAATTTTGCACTTAAGGAGCAGTTGAAACAACAGAAAGATTTCTCGGAAATTATCTATACCAGCCAGGCAATGGATGAAGTATTGAATCTCGTTGCCAGAGTCAGCGACAGTGAAACCGCTGTGTTTATCCACGGAGAAAGCGGCACAGGCAAAGAAATGATTGCCGAAGCGATCCATAAAGCTTCCGGGCGCAAAGACCATCCTTTTATTGCCGTCAACTGTGCGGCAATCCCTGACACATTGTTTGAATCGGAATTGTTCGGCCATGAAAAAGGCGCCTTTACGGGAGCCGGTGAGCGTAAAAAGGGACGCTTTGAAATTGCCTCGGACGGCACCTTATTTTTAGATGAAGTAGCCGATATACCAATGAATTTTCAGGTCAAATTATTGCGGGTTCTTCAAAATGGTGAATTTCAGCGCTTGGGATCAGCCCAAAATTTAAAAACCAACGTCCGCATCATTTCCGCCACCAGTAAGAATCTAAAAGAAATGGCGGCCCGCGGCGAGTTTCGCTCTGATCTTTATTATCGTTTAAATGTTATCCCCATTACAATACCACCGCTGCGGAAAAGAAAAGAAGATGTGGCATTACTGGCCCGTCATTTTATTAAAAAGCATGTCACTAAAAATAAACGAAAAAAAAAGGAAATTTCACCACCGGCCCTGGATCTGCTGACCCGTTATGAATTCCCTGGTAATGTGCGGGAATTGGAAAATATTATTGAGCGAGCCGTGATCCTGTCCAGAGACAGGGTTTTGCTACCCGGGGATTTCCCCCTGGAAGATCTGAAAACACAGTCCATTTCACTATCTAAGCCTTTGACAGAGCAAGTAGAGGAATTGGAAACAAAACTCATTGAAACAGCTCTTTTGCAAACCGATCATGTGCAAACAAAAGCCGCAGAACTTCTGGGGCTAACCGAGCGTGGCCTGCGCTATAAAATGCAGAAGTATGGAATAGAATGATTTTCATAGTCATGATGAGAACAGCACCCCCTGAAAAATCAGATGAATCAATTTCTGGAAACCTCTGATCCCGTAAATAACCAAGTGTATTCAACCGTCGCCCAAACCGGCGAACAGCCTCGCCCAAAGGGGCGAAAATCATGATCTGAAAAGCTTTGAAAAAATATTTTATCGACGATAAAGTTGGAATATAATTCTTTCTGGCACATCACTTGACATAGTCAGTAAGTGAAAGTGATGATTTAAAAAAACAGAAAGGAACTAAATCATGAAAAAACTAACAACATTAACATCAATATTAGCAGCAGTAGCGATCATCTTAATGGTCCAACCAGGAGAATTGAATGCCCAGAACTATGGCAATCATGGCTTTATCGATGAAAATGGCGATGGATTCAATGACAGAGCACCCGATGCAGACGGCGACGGTATTCCGGATTTTCATGATCCTGACCATCCTGATTTTATCGATGAAAATGGTGACGGCTACAACGACAATGCTCCTGACGCTGATGGAGATGGTATTCCCAATCATGCTGACGAAGATTTTGAAAAAGGCGCCGGTATGGGACAAGGTCGTCGTGGCGGACGCGGGGGTCGCTTTGCAGGCCGTGGTTTTGTAGATGAAAATGCCGATGGTTTTAACGATAACGCCCTGGATAGCGATGGTGATGGAATCCCGGATTTTCATGATCCTGACAGCCCGACTTTTGTGGATGAAAATGGCGATGGCTATAATGATAATGCCCGGGACCATGACGGTGACGGCATTCCCAATGTCTTTGATGATGATTTTGAAAAAGGAGCCGGTATGGGCGGTCACCGCAGAGGCGGAATGGATCGCGGACACCGTGGCGGCGCAACAGGCAATGGCAATTGCGACGGTTCTGGTCCGGATGAAAAACCCGGTAAAGGGCGTGGCAGACGCGGTAACCGAAAATAATTAAACAAGGTGAAAGCCGGTGATTAAGACTGGCTTTCGCTTTTATATTGAGAGGAAAACGATGAAATCCCCAGTCAAAAAATATCCTTCCAGAATAATCATTTTATTGCTATTCCTTGTCACTTTGATTTTTGCAAAGGAGTCAAAACACAACCGATATATTGATGAAAATCAGGATGGTATTAATGATCTTTTTCGCGACAGCAATGGTGACGGTATTAATGATATTACCCAGGAGCCTTATCAGCATAGATTCTTATTCAAAGATGAAAATCGTGATGGTAAAAATGACCTCTTCACAGATGATGATGGTGATGGTGTCAATGATTTAGCCCGGGAATTTGTGGATAATAACCAGGATGGATGGAATGATAATGTAATAGACCATAATCAAGACTGGATTAACGATATCACCGGTATAATCTATGATTTGCGGCGGTTTCATGGCGCCAGGTATGGTTTTGTGCTGGAGGAATTAGGTATTCGGGTGGAAAATTTTGTTGACAATGATCATGACGGACAGTTTGATAATATGGGAAAATATCGTCGGCATATGATGCGCGACCGGTTCATTGACAGAGATGGCGATGGTATGTTTGACGGGCGTGGTTTCAACCGGCATCGTCGCAAAAAGAATTTTCGGGGCCGTGGTAAAAAATAAAGGTCAATTATGAAAAATATTAAATTATATGTAACCCTGCTATTTCTTTTTATCAATTCCCTGCCCGGGCAGTGGAAATTTGAATTATCCAACTATTCGGTGTATGATGATAATATCTTTAAGAACTATAAACAAACTTCAGATATTTACCAGGTTCCGGGACTAAATCTGTCCAGAACAACCCAAAATATGGAATTTTATCTTAATGGCTACTCCTTTTTATTGCAAGATAATACTGTTCTCAACAATGGGGTTGGTACACTGGGATTTGACTATTACACAACACTGGACAAGAATTTATTTGCGACAGCCGGACTTGATTACACTCAACGAGTTAATAGCGCAGACTATGACTATTATGATTATTTCAAACTGCAGGGGCATGGCATGCTGAAATGGTACTCTATGAAAAATGGTCTGAGCAGAATTTATGTAAATCTACAAGCAAAACGGTTTCCCGTTGAAGAGGCCTGGAACCATTTCGAATTCGCACTGCGATTGCAGCACAATTTATACCTGATGACAGGAACAACTCTGCGGTTTGAATTGATGCCGATGGTTCGAAATTTCATGCCCTATTCTTATGAATATGAGGGCATAAGCTATCCCGATGAATTACCGACACTCTGGCAGGCCAAATTTAATTTTCGAGTGGCCCAGTCAATCTCCCAAAACTTTGGCGGCTATACTGAATTCCAATATCGATATAATCCTTCGGAAACCAATCCCTATGATCCGGTAATTCAAG
>CAYTLS010000137.1:0-6038 GCA_964438745.1 uncultured bacterium | reverse complement strand
ATAACTTGGGCCATGCGATATATCGATTGAACAATGCATATATTTAATAGTTAAGATAGTTGGATCTATTAAATATGCAATAGTTACTGGATCATGTAAAGGACCACCTTTAAATCCAAATACCTGCTTTTGATTTTCATTAAAAACCTTCATTAAATCAACAAATAATTTAGAGGATCGATTATTGATTTTACTCATTCTATTGATAATTTCTGGTAATACCAATACTTTTCTTTTCATAGGCCGATATTATCAAATTCCTTGAGCACTACCGGAATGTATTTTAACAGATCAGTCGCGATAAGTCCGCGGATACCAACTTTTCGGCTCGCCATGTCAGCGGCATATCCGTGTAATGCCATGGCTGCATTAACAGAATTAAAAGTACTCATTCCCTGTGCAATAAAAGCAGCAATAACGCCATTTAAAATATCTCCGGAGCCACCGGTCGCCATGCCGGGATTACCGGTAGAATTGACAGCGGTTTCAAGATTAGTATTGATAGAAATTGAATGAGCGCCTTTTAGCAGTAGCTGACACCCATTTTCTTTAACAAACTCTTTAGCATATTTGATTCTGTCAATACGAATTTCTTCGGGATCAAAACCGATCAATTTAGCAAATTCACCTACATGAGGAGTCACGATGACATTGTTTTTTGATTTTAGGAGATCAAGATTATTATGAAATACACTTAAGCCATCAGCATCGATTACAATTGGTTTATTGACTGATCGAATCAACTCTTTTCCAAATTTCACGGCTTCTTCGTCTGTGGAAAGGCCTGGTCCAAAAACAATCGCGTCTGCCCAGTCAATTCTTTCTTTCAATTCGGCTAAACTCTTGGGACAAAAGGTCTGGTTTGCAGATTCGGACACCGGCAGGGACATCACTTCATTTAACTTTATTTCCATGATATCATTGAGACTTGATGGAATCGCACAGACAACTAATCCGGCGCCACTTCGCTGAGCCCCCATACTTGCCATATAGGCCGCTCCGGTCATGCCTTTTGAACCGCCGATTACAAGTACTTTCCCCATCTGATGCTTATACGTATCATAGCGAATATCAGGAAAAAGTTTAACCAAATCATATTTATGAAAATAATAAGTTTCTGAGTCCAAAACTGAAAAACTTTCATCGGGATATTTTAGGTCCGCCAAAATAATCTGTCCCGCATGTCTTGGTCCATCGTTATAGAGTAAACCGCGTTTCAGGAAGCCCATCGTAACGGTTTTCATTGCTTTCACCGCGACACCACTGATACGTCCGGTATCGCCATTGATCCCCGATGGGATATCTACAGCAAGAACCGGGTGTTTTACAGGGTGTTTCATATTATTGATCAAATTAATCGCTGTTTTCATGAGGCCTTTCACCTCACCTTTAATGCCAGTCCCTAACAAGGCATCAATAATAAGATCTGTTTCGTGCAGTTTTTCCAGTTTTTGAAAATCTTCTTCATTATGGAGCGTTTCAATGACCACATATTCTTTTTTACATTTTTCCAAAAAATATTTGGCATCTTCACTTATCTTACTTTCGTCACCGATGATCCAAACCTTAACAAAAGCGCCCATATCCTGTAATTCCGCGGCGGCAACAAAGCCATCTCCCCCATTATTTCCGGTACCGCAAAAGACATCAATACGACTGCCGGGAACATGTTTTAAAAATATTTTGGATTTTATGGTTACAAATTTACCGGCCGTTTCCATTAATTGCCGACCGGATATACCGAGGTTGTTGATTGTGTAATCATCGACACGTTTTGCTTCAGCATTTGATAATACATATTCTTTCATTTTTCCACCAATATTGTTGTTGCAGTTGCAAATTTTTTTATATGAGAAATTGATACTTCCAGGTCAATCTTGTTTGTAAATTTCGTTAAGCCGCGGAGCAACAGAATTTCAGGCTTACCATGGACATTATTACGGATTTCAATATTCTTGAGAGGAAATGATAGACCGGGATAGGCGCCCATAAGTGCTTTTTGGGTCGCTTCTTTGGCAGCAAATTTTCCGGCAAACCGTTCTGCAGACAATTTATACTTTTGGCAGTAGATAATCTCAGATTCCGTATAAATTTTTCGCAAAAATTTATCACCATATTTTGCAATTGATTCTTCAATTCTTTGAACTTCGATAATATCTGTGCCTACTTTTATCATATTCCTCGTGATTAAAATTCTTAATATATATACTAATTAGAATAGTCTTTTTCAAATATGTTTCAAATTTTTATCAAAAAAAAAGAGGTGATTGGAAATACCACCTCTTTAAAATGTTAAAAGATAAATTTTATTGAACAGATTTTAATTCAAACTCTGCAGATTTTTTCCATTTCGGATCTTTTGCGGCCATTCTGAAAGCATTTCTGGCAGCTTCATTATCACCCAGACGTCTTTCTGCAATCCCCAGTTCAAACAAGGCTGCCGCCCAGCCGGGTTTCAATTGCAAAGCCTTATTAGCGGCAACTTTGGCTTTATCAGCCTGCTCAGTAGCATTGTAGGCTGCGGCCAATCGATACCAGACAGTTTCTTTTTCCGGGCTTAATTCCGATGCTTTTTTCAGATTGATGATCGCATTGTCCCAATCTTTCTGCTCACTATAGATAACACCAAGGTTTTCGTAAGGTGTTTCATAATCAGGTCTTAATTTTATTACTTCTTTATAGGCGGGTATGGCTTTGCCATAATTTTTCATTCTGTAATGAATAAAGCCGATTTTGTCAGGCCGACACATACTTAGGATTGATTTCAGTAATTTTATTAAAAGTCGCTAAAGCCTCCTGCATTTTATTCATTTTTACATAGATATTACCTTTGACCACATAAGCTTTGACATAATCCTCCTGAATTTCGATGCAATCTTCCACTGCTTCCAGAGCTTTTTGATAATTTCGTTGCGCAAAATAAGACCTGGCCAAAAGATAATGCGCCAGATACTGATCTGAATCCAGAATCAATGCCTGTTCGAACTTTTCTTGTGCCCGGGCATAATCACGTCTTTGTAAGAGTTGGTTGCCTTCAGATAGATTTTTCTGAACGTACATTTGATAGGCCTGTGAATATTTTTCTTCATCAGGTCTTAATTCCATCGCTTTCTGTAATTCTTCCGCCCCTTTTGCCGCTTTGTCCAGATTCATTAAGACCTGGGCATATTGGAAATGACCTTCGGCAAAATTTGGGTTTATTTCTAATAATTCAGCAAAAGCCTTTTCTGCTTCCACATATTTACCATCTCTTTTAGCGCGAATTGCTTCTGTTACCTGGGTAGCAAAAGAAGCCATCTCATTCCGGACTTCCCGGTATTCCTGGTTCGCTCTATCCAAATTGATCGCCTTATCAACAAAATCTTTGGCTTCCTGTATGTATCCCATTTGGTAATATATTTTTCCGGCCATGATCAAGGCCTGTGGTAGTTCCGGATTATCTTCAATGAATGGTTTAATAATTTCCATTGCTTCTGTATATTCACCGGCTTCGTATTTTGCTTCCGCATCCTGTAGGACTCCATTGGCAAAACCAATAGAAAAAGCCAATAAAATCAAGCACATAACTCGTGTGCTTTTAGAGAAAAATTTCATATCAAAACCCCTTTTTTTATTTCTAATCGCCAAATAAACTGTGCCGAAGACGGGAGTCGAACCCGTACAGGCAAAAGCCCACATGGCCCTCAACCATGCGTGTCTACCAATTCCACCACCTCGGCTATGAAAAACTGAACTCTATTACTTATTCGTTAGTTTCAGTTCCATCCTCTTCTTCTTGAATTCCTTGTGGAGCAGATAAACCGGCAGCCGGAGCAACCCGTTTGTCCGCTTCTTTTCGGATCACGCTTTCCCCTTCAGGGTTTGTCGGCGAAGACATCATGCTGATCAGAATCGTAATGATAAAGAAAGCGGCAGCAAGTGTAGAACTGGTTTTGGACAAAAAAGTTGCAGCTCCTCGATTACTTAATAAGGAACCCCCTTGTCCACCAAATGTTCCGGACAGTGCATCACCTTTGCTGGATTGAAAAAGTATTGACAGTACCAGTAGTACTGAATTGATAACGAACAAAATTATTAAGAAAGTATACACGTTGTTTGTTTCTCCTGATTATTTTAGATATTGTTCAACAGTATTTATTATCGCGCTGAAACTATCGACTTTCAAACTCGCTCCACCGACAAGAAAGCCGTCAATATTTTCACTTTCAATCAATTCTTTGGCATTTTTTGGCTTGACGCTGCCGCCATAAAGAATTGTGATATTTTCGGCTGTGGCATCATCGAAAAGGTCAGCAATCATTTTACGGATTTCTGTATGAACTTCGGATGCCTGTTCCGGTGTTGCGGTTTCCCCTGTACCAATCGCCCAAACCGGCTCATAAGCAATTAAACAATTTTCCATGTCATTTTTGCTGAGTCCTTTGCAGGCTGCAATGAATTGTTCTTTGATCACAGCCAGAGTTTTACCGGCCTTGCGCTCTTCAATTTTCTCACCGATACATATGATCGGTTTGAGGCCTTTTGACAGCGCCTGGTCGATTTTCTTTCTGATAAGATCATTTTCTTCACCAAAAACATGACGTCTCTCGGAATGTCCGAGAATAACATAGTCCGCGTTGACCGACTTGATCATATCAGCAGAAATTTCCGAAGTAAAGGCGCCTGAATCTTCAAAATACATGTTTTGAGCACCCACTTCCGCGATGGTATTTTTTAATTTCTCGTGAATGTTAAAGAGCGAGATATAAGGCGGGCATAATATAATGCCTGTATTTTTGATTTCCAATATTTTTTTAGCGAACGCTGTTGCAAAGGAATCCGCTTCCTGATAGGTCTTATTCATCTTCCAATTTGCTGCAACTACTTTTTTAGCCATTATTGAATCTCCGTTTATTTAGTTGTAAGTAATTTCAAGGGTTCCATTTCTTTGCCGCTGATCATTTCCAGGGAAGCGCCGCCGCCGGTGGAAACATGACTGACCTTATCACTGAGGCCGAACTTTTTGATTGCCGCCGCTGAGTCGCCACCACCGATTACGGTAATCGCGCCTTTTTCAGTAATTTCTGCTAATTTGCGGGCGATAAATTCAGTACCTTTGGCAAATTTTTCGATTTCAAAAACACCCATCGGGCCATTCCAAAGGACGGTTTTGCTGTTGTCCAGTACTTCGCCAAAGACCTTTTCTGTTTTTTCGGCGATATCAAGTCCCAGTTTATCTTTTGGAAATCTTTCCATGTCAACCACGTCGGGCATAGCTTTTTCACTCACTTCAGAAGCAATGACCGCGTCAACGGGCAAATAGATCTTACACTCCTGATCTTTGGCTTCCGCCATAATTTCTTTTGCCAGTTCCAGTTTATCTTCTTCCAGCAGGGATTTACCAATTTCATATCCCTTAGCTTTCAGAAAAGTAAAACTCATGCCACCGCCGATGATCAGATTTTGTACTTTTGGCATCAGGCTTTTGATAATTTCAATTTTGTCTGATACTTTTGCACCGCCAAGTATGGCTGTATAGGGTTTTTCCGGTGTTTCCAATTTGTCGCCAAGATATTTCAGTTCTTTTTCCAAGAGGTAACCTGCTGCTCTCTGGTCAAAATGTTCTGCAACGCCGGCCATCGAAGCATGTGCCCGGTGGCTGGTGCCGAACGCATCATTAACATAGATGTCGCCCAGTTTCGCTAATTTTTTTGCAAAGGTTGCATCATTCTTTTTTTCTTCTTTGTAATATCTCAGGTTTTCCAGCAACAGTACTGCACCGTCCTGGAGTTCGTTGACCACTGTTTCAACTTCGGGGCCCATGCAATCAGGAACAAAAGCGACATGATCAAAATCCTGCTGCAGTCTTTCTGCTACGGGCTTCAGGCTCAAGGCCGGTTTGCGCTCGCCTTTCGGGCGTCCCAAATGTGACATCAAGATGACTTTGGCGCCATCATTGACCAGTTTTTTAATGCTGGGCAGGGCCGCTCTGATTCGAAAATCATCCGTTATATTTTGATTATCATCAAGCGGTACATTGAAGTCCACTCTCATTAATA